>CAZXUA010000040.1:0-27615 GCA_964643755.1 uncultured Desulfatiglans sp.
CCGTGAAGGCGGACGTACAGTAGGCGCCGGCGTTATCAGCGAAATCATCGAATAGCATAAGGAAGGTATTTCAGGAAATAAAATGATAGAAAAATCGTTAGCAAGCCAGAAAATCAGGATTCGTCTGAAGGCATATGATCACAAACTATTGGATCAGTCTGCTTTGGAAATTGTTGATACAGTCAGAGAGACTGGTGCCAAAATCGCCGGTCCAATACCTCTGCCGACTGTCATCAACAGATATTGTGTCTTAAGGTCTCCACATGTGAATAAAAAGGCAAGAGAACAGTTTGAGATAAGAACACATAAAAGACTTCTGGATATCCTGGAGCCTACACAGCAAACAGTCGACGCCTTGATGAAGTTGGATTTATCTGGCGGAGTTGACGTAGAGATTAAACTATAAGCTAACTAAAAGGTTGGAGAATTAAATGGGCAACAGGATATTTGGTAAGAAACTCGGCATGACACGTTACTTTCTTGATGAAGGAAAGAGTGTGCCTGTAACACTGGTACAAGCCGGCCCATGTATTGTTATACAAAAAAAGACCATTGATAAAGATGGTTATGAGGCTATTCAGGTTGGTTTTCAAGAAAAGAAGGAAAGCAGAGTCAATAAACCTTTAAAAGGTCATCAGAAGGCTGCCGGTGATAAATGTTTCCAGTTTCTCAAGGAGATCAGGGTTAAGGATACCAAGGAATATGAACTGGGTCAGGAAATTACAGCAGATATCTTTCAGATTGGCGACATGGTCACTGTATCCGGAAAGAGCATAGGCAGAGGTTTTAGCGGTGTTGTTAAAAGATGGGGCTTCGGTGGTGGAAGATGGACACATGGTTCAAGATCCCATCGGGTACCTGGCTCTATAGGTAACAGCACAACACCGGGCAGGGTTGTCAAAGGAAGGAAACTTCCCGGAAGATTTGGTTTTGAAAGAATTACAGTGAAAAATTTAAAGGTGCTTGATGTAAGACCTGATGTTAACCTTATAGCAATAAAAGGACCATTACCAGGTAGTGATAATTCCATAATTGAAATCTGCAGATTGTAGATTATTAAAGAAGTGATAAGCAAAAATGATAGTAATCGACGTACATAATCTAAACGCGGAAAAGACAGCTGAGATAGAACTGAATGAAAAGATCTTTGGCGTAGAAGTAAGAAAAGATATTCTTCATCAGGTAGTTGTCAGCCAGCTTAATAGAAAACGGGCAGGGACCTCTGCAACCAAGACCAGATCAGAGGTCAACGGATCAAGAACCAAGTTATGGAGGCAAAAAGGGACTGGCAGGGCGAGGATAGGAACACCTCAATCCCCAACCAGACGCGGAGGGGGTATTGCGTTCGGACCTGTTCAGAGGAGTTATATTAACAGGGTCTCCAAGAAGGTCAGGAAGGCCGCTATTTCTATGGCGCTTACTGATAAATACAATACAAAACAGCTTATTGTTATTGATGATTTTAATATGCCTGAAATTAAGACAAAAGACTTTGTAAAGGTTATCAATAATTTCAAGACTAAAAAGGCTTTGATTGTTACTGATTCAAAAAATATTAATCTTGAAAAATCATCGAGAAATGTACCAGGTATCAAGGTTATCAGGCAGGAGGGGATTAATGTTTATGATATCCTGAATCACGATCATCTCTTTCTTGTCAGACCTTCCATAGAGAAGATTGAGGAGGCATTGATTTCATAATGGATATTTATAATGTGATCAAGGAACCCCATATCGCCGAAAAGGCAACAATGCAGAAGGAATCATTTAATCAGATTGTTCTAAAGGTTGATCCTCGCGCAAACAAAATAGAAATAAAAAAGGCAACCGAGTTATTGTTTAAAAAAAAGGTGCTTGATGTAAAGACCCTTAATATGAAGGGCAAAACTCGCAGGGTTGGAAGAAATATAGGGAAAAAATCTGACTGGAAAAAGGCTATTATAAAGCTTGCCCCAGGAGAAAATATTGAATTTTTTGATGGTGTATAACAGGATCAGAGATAAACGCTTAAAATAGTATTTCAGAATAGAATTAGGAATATTTGGAGATATAGATGGCTATAAAAAGTCATAAACCGACCTCACCGGGTAGAAGGTTTTTTAAAAGCAGTGATTTTGAAGAGATCACGACTGATAAGCCGGAAAGAAGTCTGGTAAAAACACTCAAAAAGAATAGTGGGCGTAACTGTTATGGTCGAATCACCTCTCGGTTCAGAGGTGGTGGACACAAAAGGCGTTACCGGATTATTGATTTTAAAAGAAATAAGGATGGGATACCTGCAAAGGTGGCCACCATTGAATACGATCCTAACAGGTCAAGTAATATAGCGCTCCTTAATTATGCTGATGGCGAAAAGCGCTACATAATTGCCGCTGCAGGTATTAAGGTCGGAGATAAGATTACCTCTGGTCAGGGCTCGGATATAACACCGGGGAATACCCTTAAGATTAATGATATTCCTCTCGGAAGCTCAATACACAATATTGAGCTGAAACCCGGTCACGGTGGTCAGATTGTCCGGAGCGCCGGCACGTATGCACAGCTGATGGCAAAAGAGGGAAAGTATGCACAGGTAAAACTGCCCTCTGGTGAAGTGAGAATGATAGCTGTTGAATGCAGGGCAACTATTGGTCAGGTTGGTAATTCGGGTTATATGGGAATAAGCCTCGGCAAGGCAGGAAGATCAAGATGGAAAGGCCGAAGACCCCATGTTAGAGGTGTAGCAATGAACCCTGTTGATCATCCTCATGGCGGTGGGGAAGGAAAGTCATCCGGAGGAAGACATCCAGTCACACCGTGGGGCGTTCCCACAAAGGGCTATAAGACAAGGGTAAGAAAGTCTACCAATAAAATGATTATTAAGAAGAGAAAGGCATAGTCAGTATATCTCTTTTACTGAAATGGAGGAAAAGTTTTGTCAAGATCATTAAAAAAAGGACCATTTGTTGATGATCACCTGCTGAAAAAGGCAACGCAGGCCCAGGAAACCGGCAGCAGAAATATTATTAAGACCTGGTCGCGCAGATCAACGATATTGCCCGAATTTGTGGGACTTACCTTTGCCGTTCATAATGGCAAGAAATTTATCCCTGTCTTTGTTACGGAAGATATGGTAGGGCACAAGCTTGGTGAATTTTCCCTTACCAGGACATTTTTTGGGCATGCCGGAGACAAGAAAACAAAAGTAAAGGGTGGTAAATAATGGAATCGAGTGCTGTAGCAAGGTATGTTAGAGTCTCTCCACGTAAGGTACGCCTGGTTATCGATCAGGTAAGGGGAAAACGTGTTGAGGAGGCTATAAATATGCTAAAGTTTGCCCCTCAAAAGGGTGCACTTTTTGTATTAAAGCTCATCAACTCTGCGGTGGCAAACGCACAGCAGAAATCCGATGTTGATGTTGATAAACTTTATGTAAAACGTATATATGCAGATGAAGGCCCGAGTTTAAAAAGAATTATACCAAGGGCCAGCGGACGGGCGACAAGAATTTTAAAGAGGACGAGTCATCTGACGGTTGTCCTTAATGATAGATAGTCTTTTGATAAGTAACGATTAGTGCCAGCAGGCGGAGGTAAAGATTGGGACAAAAAGTAAACCCTATCGGTTTCAGACTCGGAATAAATAAGGAATGGGATTCCAAATGGTTTTCCAGTAAAGAATACAGCTGTTTTGTTTATGAAGATTACTGTATCAGAAAGTTTCTAAAAAAGAAGCTGCAACAGGCAGGGATATCCAAGATAGAGATAGAAAGGGCTGCCAACAAGGTAAAATTAAAGATACATACTGCAAGACCTGGTCTGGTTATCGGTAGAAAGGGTTCTGAGATTCAGAACCTTACAAAGGATCTTGGTAAGATCATAAACCGTGAATTCTTTATTGATATTCAGGAGGTTAGAAAGCCTGAAGTAGATGCGCAGCTTCTTGCTGAAAACATTGCTTTACAACTGGTGCGAAGGGTCTCTTTCAGAAGGGCTATGAAAAAGAGTGTTACTTCAGCCCTGAGGTTTGGAGTTCAGGGAATAAAGATTTTTTGCAGCGGCAGACTGGGTGGCGCTGAAATGGCCAGAAGAGAATGGTATAGAAAGGGCCGTGTACCACTGCATACAATCAGAGCTGATATAGATTATGGCTTTGCCGAGGCTCATACTACTTATGGTGTTATCGGAATTAAAGTGACCATATTTAATGGCGAGATTTTACCGGAAAAAAAGGATTAATAAATGCTTAGTCCAAAAAAATTAAAATATAGAAAAAGTCAAAAAGGCAGGATGAAGGGAAAGGCAAAGGGTGCCACTCTCGAATTTGGTGAATTTGGTCTTCAGGCAACAGAATGCGGACGGATGTCTGCTCAACAGATTGAGTCCGCACGTATAGCCATAACAAGGCATGTAAAACGTGGTGGTAAAATATGGATCAGGGTTTTTCCTGACAAACCTATTACGAAAAAGCCTCTCGAAACCCGAATGGGAAAAGGTAAAGGGCCAACTGATAAATGGGTTGCCATTGTTAAACCTGGCAGGATACTGTACGAGATGGAAGGTGTCGTCGAAAGTATTGCTGCTGAGGCATTTCGTCTTGCCGGACACAAATTGCCTTTTGGAACCAAGTTTGTTAGTAGGAGATGATGATGAAAGCTAAAGAGTTAAGGGAAATAGACCATCAGGAACTGATCGATAAGGAATCTTCCCTGCGACAGGATATTTTTAACCTGCGATTTCAGAAGGCCACTGGTCAACTGTCCAATACAGCAATCATAGGCAAGACCAGAAAAGAATTGGCAAGAGTAAAGACTATTCTTAATGAAAAGAAAAAATAATGAGAATGCAGTGAGGCAGTTATGAAAGAGCGCGGGATTAGAAGGAAATTAACAGGTGTTGTGGTCGGGACAAAGATGGATAAAACCGCCGTTGTTTTGGTTAGCAGGCTTAAAAAACACAGCACATACAATAAATTTATACGCAGGCAGGCAAAATATCTTGTTCATGATCCCAATAATCTCTGTCAGGAAGGCGACAGGGTTAGAATAATTGAATCAAGACCGATCAGCAAACTAAAGAGATGGCATCTGGTTGAGATAGTTGAGAAAAGCCAAATGGCAGCCGTAGAAGGGATTAACGATCAGGTTCAGGAGTAAATAAAATGATTCAAACAGAGACAAAACTAAAGGTTGCTGATAATTCTGGTGCAAAGTTAGTGGCCTGCATAAAGGTTTTAGGCGGGTCCAAGAGAAGATATGCCTCTATAGGAGATGTTATTATTGTATCTGTAAAAGAGGCAATACCTAATTCAAAAGTGAGTAAGGGAAGCGTTATGAGGGCAGTTATTGTCCGGACAGCCAAGGAAATACGCCGTCCGGACGGGTCGTATATCAAATTTGATGAAAACTCAGCTGTATTGATTAACGCTCAGAATGAACCAATAGGTACTCGAATCTTCGGCCCAGTCGCCAGAGAATTGAGGGCTAAGAAATTTATGAAGATAATTTCTCTTGCCCCAGAGGTACTTTAAATTAATCTTATGGAGTATGTAAGTGCTTAGGAAAAATCCCGTAATCAAAAAGAATGATAAGGTAATAGTCCTTACAGGAAAAGAAAAGGGAAAAATCGGCAACGTGCTGACTATAGATAAGGGTACAGACCGCGTTTTCGTTGAAAAGATAAATCTGGTAAAGAGACATACCAAACCCAGTGCTAAGAACGCACAGGGTGGTATTGTTGAAAAGGAAGCCCCTATTCATATTTCCAATTTAAAGATTATCTGCAACAAATGTGCTGAGCCGACCAGAGTTGGAAAACGTATCCTTGATGATGGTTCAAAGGTCAGGGTATGTAAAAAATGTGGTGAAATTCTAGGTGAGTAGAGTTAATGGGTTTAAACCCCTTGAATATAACAACATTTACAGGGTAATTTAGAACAGGAGTAACAGTTGTCCAGGCTGAAAGATAAGTATAACAATGAAGTTGTTCCAGCTTTAATTAAAGAGTTCGGATATACAAGCGCAATGGCTGTGCCTAAAATAAAAAAGGTTGTTTTGAATATGGGCATGGGTGAGGCTATTTTTAATATTAAGGTGCTTGATAAGGCCGCTGAAGAACTCACATTAATAGCCGGACAAAAGGCAGTTATCAGGAAAGCAAAGAAATCTATCGCAGGTTTTAAATTACGTGAAGGTATGCCGATCGGATGCTCGGTTACACTGAGGCGTGATAGGATGTATGATTTTCTGGATAAGCTTTTTAATGTAACTCTCCCGCGAGTAAGAGACTTTCGTGGCCTACCAAACAAGTCATTTGATGGCAGGGCAAACTGCTCTATCGGGATAAAAGAGCACATTATATTTCCTGAGATAGAATATGATAAAATTGATAAGGTTAAGGGTCTTAATATCACCATTGTTACATCAGGCAAGACAGATGAAGAGGGTATGTTTTTATTAAGAGCCTTAGGAATGCCATTTAGGAATTAACAGGGAGGATGACTTGGCAAAAAAGTCCCTTATAGCAAAAGCTAAGAGAAATCAGAAGTTTTCTACTAGAAAATACAACCGTTGCCCTATCTGTGGTAGGCCCCGGGCATTTATAAGAAAATTCGGTCTTTGCAGAATTTGTTTTAGAAATATGGCCCTGGTTGGAGTAATTCCCGGTGTAATTAAGTCCAGTTGGTAAATTTTCTAGACAGGGTTTCCTGTTAAATATCGATTGTATACTTATATAAAAGTAGAAGGTTAAATAGAACAAGGAGTTATTTTCATGGGAATGACAGACCCGATCGCCGATATGCTGACGAGAATCAGGAATGCACTAATGGCATCATACAATTCAGTAGACATTCCGGGTTCCAGGATGAAGATTAATATCGCCAAGGTGCTTAAATCGGAAGGTTTCATCAAGAATTTTAAATTAGTGGATGATAAGAAGCAGGGAATCATCAAGATCTATTTCAAATACGATGAAAAAGGTGTACCCACAATAGATGGCCTTAAAAGGGTGAGCAAGCCCGGGTGCAGAATTTATGCTAAAAGAGATAACATTCCAAAGATATTAAATGGTTTTGGAATAAATATTCTATCTACTTCAAAAGGCATAATTACGGATAAACAGGCCAGGGAAATAGGTGTTGGCGGAGAAATTATCTGTTCAGTATGGTAATTTTTATGTTTTGTCCATCGTATTATGATTTTTAAATTGGAGGTAATAAATGTCACGTATAGGCAAAATGCCTATTCAAATCCCTAAGGATGTTAAAATCGATATCAAAGATGATATGATTACTGTCAGGGGGCCTAAAGGTGAGCTTAAAAGGCCGATTAACCCCAGAGTAAGTCTTAATATCGAAAACGATACACTCAAGATCACTGTGAAGGATGATTCAAAGGAGTCCAATGCATGCCATGGTCTGTTCAGGGCGCTGGTGGCAAACATGGTAAAGGGTGTATCAAAAGGATTTGAACGGATACTTGAAATAGTTGGTGTGGGATACAAGGCAGAGATTTCCGGGAGAAAGGCCACATTCAATCTGGGGTATTCACACCCTGTTGTTTATGAACTGCCAAAAGGGGTAGATGCAACTATTGATAAATCCAAGATTACTCTGACCGGAATAGATAATGAGCTATTAGGTGAAACCGCTGCAAAGATCAGGAGTTTCAGAAAGCCTGAGCCATATAAGGGAAAAGGTATCAAATATGCTGCGGAAGTAATTCAAAGGAAGGCTGGAAAGTCCGGAGCCAGGGATTAGAGGGATTATTATTAACAGGATTATAAAATGGCAATAGTAAGCAGAGCAGAATCAAGAGAAAAAAGAAAAAGGCGCATAAGGCATAAAGTCAAGGGTACAGCCGAACGTCCGAGGCTTTCTGTCTTCAGAAGTGCTAAAAACATTTATGCACAGATAATAGATGATACCAGTTTTAATACCCTTGTCCAGATATCATCCATATCAAAGGATATCAGGGATTCAATGAAGGGAAAGGGAGGAAACAAGGAAGGTGCATCAATGATCGGGAAACTTATAGCACAGAAGGCACTTGAAAAAGGCATTAAAAAGGTGGTCTTTGACAGAAATGGGTTTTTGTATCATGGTAGAGTAAAATCACTTGCTGAAGCAGCTAGAGAAGGCGGTCTGGAATTCTAGTTTATGAAGGAATTTCTAATTATTTAATTCAGCAATCAAGGAGACAGGCATTGTTTAAAGAAGAAAGCGGAAATGAATTAATTGAAAAAGTCGTCCATATAAGCAGGGTTGCCAAGGTGGTAAAGGGTGGACGTAGATTCAGTTTTAGCGCAATAGTAATCGTTGGCGATGGAAAAGGCCTTATTGGATATGGTCTTGGAAAGGCCAATGAGGTCCCCGAAGCTATCAGAAAAGGGGTAGAAAAGGCTAGAAAAAGCATGAAGGCTGTCAGCATTAAGGATGGCACTATACCGCACGAGGCAATCGGTAAATGGGGAGCCGGTCGGGTACTTATCAAACCAGCAGGACCTGGTACTGGTGTTATTGCCGGAGGGGCCGTAAGGGCTGTGCTTGAAGCGGTTGGAGTTCAGAATATTCTTTCAAAATGCCTGGGCTCAAATAATCCGCATAATCTTGTAAGAGCGACTATTAAAGGACTTTGCACTCTGAGAACACCTGAAGAAATTGCATCCAGGAGGAGTAAGACCCTTCAGGAAATGGTAAATTAATTACAAAGAACGAGATTTTATTATGGCTGATAAGATAAAGTTAACCCTGGTTAAAAGCGGCATCGGCAAAAATAAAAGAATCAGGGAGACATTAAAAGGTCTGGGATTAACAAAATTACATAAAACCGTTTACCTTAATAATACGGCCCCTATCAGAGGTATGATAGACAAGGTATTATATATGGTAAAGGTTGAAATATAATTATTGGGAGATAATGATGAAGTTAAACGATCTTTCCCCCGTTGAAGGCTCAAGGAAAAATAGAAAAAGGGTTGGCAGAGGGCCAGGTTCAGGTCATGGAAGAACCGCATGCAGAGGCAGTAAAGGGCAAAAGGCCAGATCTGGCGGCAGTATTGGGCCAGCTTTTGAAGGCGGTCAGATGCCTTTACACAGAAGGCTGCCAAAAAGAGGTTTCACAAACCATTTTAAAAAGGTCTACGATATTATCAATATCAGCGACCTGAACAGATTTGAGGCTGGTGTTTCAGTGGATCAGGATAAACTGAAAGATCTGGGCCTGTATAAAGGGGCAAAGAACGGGATAAAGCTTCTTGGTAATGGGGAGCTGAGTCACCCTGTTGAGATAAAGGTTAATATGGCAAGTAAAGAAGCCATTAAAAAGATCGAAGCCGCAGGCGGAAAGATCGAGTTAATAAGACCATAATTTTTTTTGGAGAATACTAACCTTGCTAGGCAGTATACAAAATATTCCGAAAATTCCAGAGCTGAAAAAGAGACTCATTTTCACATTGCTAATGCTGATTGTGTATAGACTGGGCTGTCATCTTCCTACCCCTGGCATAAATGGAGAGGCTCTGACTGTATTGTTCAATTCTGCTCAGGGAGGAATTCTAGGGCTGTATGATATGTTCTCAGGCGGTTCCTTAAAAAGAATGTCTGTAATGGCTCTGGGTATAATGCCCTACATTACTTCTTCTATTATTTTACAGCTCTTGGCAGTAGTTGTGCCTCACCTTGAAAAACTGCGTAAAGAGGGAGAACAGGGAAGAAAAAAGATAACTCAGTATACTCGTTATGGAACGGTCATATTAAGCATAATACAGGGATTCGGGATAGCAATAATGCTCGAAAGAATGAGTGCTCCCGGTGGTGCAATGATTGTTATCTCAGGAGGCTGGGGATTCAGATTACTTACAATCATTACACTCACGGCCGGGACAGCATTTCTTATGTGGCTTGGTGAGCAAATCACAGAAAAGGGGATAGGAAACGGTATTTCTCTTATTATTTTTGCTGGCATAGTTGCAGGTTTCTGGCCCGCTTTTTACAAGGTTGTACGGCTTATGAATGCTGGGCAGATAAGCATATTCCTTATGATTATAGTAATAGTTGTAATGGTTGTTGTTACAGCGTTCGTTGTCTTCATGGAAAGGGGACAGCGGAGGATACCGGTACAATATGCAAAAAGGGTAGTTGGAAGACGCATGTATGGTGGGCAGAGCACCCACTTGCCATTAAAAATAAATGCAGCAGGCGTTATACCACCAATCTTTGCCTCATCTGTACTGTCGTTTCCTCTTATGATTTCTAATTTTGTTGATGTCAACAGTATCCCATGGCTGCAGGCCATAATAAATTCATTGAACCCGGGGCATGTCATCTATAATATTATCTATGTGCTATTTATCATATTTTTCTGTTATTTCTATACCGCTGTCAATTATAACCCTATGGATATAGCTGAAAACATGAAAAAACAGGGTGGTTTTATCCCTGGCATCAGGCCAGGCAAAAATACTGCCGACTATATTGATAAGGTTATGACGCGGTTAACATTAGGCGGGGCAATTTATATATCTTTAGTGTGTATATTACCTCAGATATTGATGTATCAGGCAAACATGCCATATTATTTTGGTGGAACATCCCTGCTTATTGTGGTAGGAGTCGCTATGGATACCGCTAATCAGATTGAATCGCACATGATGATGAGACATTACGAAGGATTCATGAAAAAAGGGATCGGTAAACACAGGTAAATTGCAGAATTATTCAGGAGAATTTTTTATCATGAAAGTTAGAGCATCAGTCAAAAAAATGTGTAGCAAGTGCAAGATCATTAAAAGAAAGGGTATTTTGCGGGTTATCTGTGAAAATCCTAGGCATAAACAGAGACAGGGATAGCTTGTTACGTTAAAAATATATAGTGTATTTCATATCATACAAGGAGAAATAACTTGGCAAGAATTGCAGGGGTAGATTTACCTAAGAATAAAAGAATTGAGATAGCTCTTACCTATATCTATGGAATAGGTAGAAGCGCTTCTCAAAAGATACTGAATGAGTGTGGTATTGATTATGATACGAAGGCTGATGATCTAACAGAGAACCAGATCTCGGATATAAGAAGTATTATTGATGAAAAACATAAGGTTGAAGGTGATTTGAGACGCGAAGTCTCCATGAATATCAAGAGATTAATGGACTTGGGTCTGTATCGCGGCATCAGACACAGAAGGGGTTTACCTGTAAGAGGTCAGAGAACAAGCACTAATGCAAGAACCAGAAAAGGCCCCAGCAAATCAATAATGGGAAAAAGGAAAAAATAAGGAGATCAGGTTAAAAATATGGCAAAACGCGTAAATAAAGGGAAAAAGATAAAGAAGGAAAAAAAATCAGTACCAAACGGTATAGTACATATTTGCTCCACCTTTAATAATACGATAGTCACTATTACTGATACTGAAGGTAATGTTATATCGGATTCCACAGCGGGAAGACACGGTTTTAAGGGGTCAAAAAAGAGTACACCATATGCGGCCCAGATGGCCGCTCAGGGTGCATTAAAGGCCGCAATGGAACAGGGGCTAAAGACTGCTGAAGTAAGGGTGAAAGGTCCCGGTGTAGGCAGGGAAGCAGCATTACGCGCTTTGCAGGTTGAGGGTTTTACAGTAAGTATAATAAGAGATGTTACCCCGATACCCCATAACGGGTGTCGCCCTCCAAAGAGAAGAAGGGTATAAATATATCATTTATCTGAACAAACCGGATCAAATGGTTCGATTTGTTAAACTTGGAAATTTATAAGTTGTTTGCTTTATTTTGATAGATGATATTAAGATAAGAAATATTTTGATCATTAGATTAGGAGGCTAGGATTGGCCAGATATACAGATTCATCATGTAGGTTGTGCAGAAGAGAGAATCTCAAACTCTTTCTAAAGGGTGATCGCTGCTACAGTGATAAGTGCGCCTTTGAAAGAAGACCATATGCGCCCGGACAGCATGGTCAGCGACGGGGAGGCAAGGTTTCCGACTATCAGCTGCAGCTTAGAGAAAAACAAAAAGTAAAAAGGATATATGGCGTTCTGGAGAAGCAATTTAGAAAATATTATTATAACGCTGAGAGGCAAAAAGGTATCACAGGTACAAATCTTCTGCTTTTACTGGAATGCAGACTTGATAATGTAGTATACAGGATGGGTTTTGCATCTTCAAGGAGTCAGGCAAGACAACTGGTCAGACAGAATCATTTTACGATTAATGGCCATAAGATAAATATTCCTTCATATCAGGTCTCAAAGGGAGATTGTATTGAGGTCAAGGAAAAAAGCAGGAAATCAAAGGCAATTCTTGATTCACTGGAGACTGTAGTTCGAAGAGGAATTCCTGCCTGGATCGATCTTGATAAAGATAAATATCGTGGCACTCTGACGGCTATCCCCAACAGGGAAGACCTGACTATGCCTATGCAGGAACAGCTTATAGTTGAGTTGTATTCCAAATAGGAATTGATTTTAATCCTTTAATAAAATCTCATGTATCATAGTGGAGGTACTTTTTTGGGAGATCTTAAAGCAAGAAACTGGCGGGAATTGATAAAACCGAAAAGCATTGAAATTGAGTCTGAAACAAGATCTGCTTTTTACGGTAAATTTGTATGTGAACCACTAGAGAGGGGTTTTGGAATAACTATCGGAAATGCCCTGAGGCGTATTCTACTCTCCTCACTGCAGGGTGCAGCGATAGTCTCTGTTAAATTTGATAATGTTGTTCACGAGTTTTCCTCTATCCCGGGTGTTATCGAGGATGTAACAGAAATCATCCTGAACCTAAAGGAGATTAATTTAAAACTGATAGATGTTGAGGAGGCTGTGCTTAACCTTTCTGTAGAGGGTGAAGGGGTTGTCACAGCCGGAGATATCACCCCAAATGAATCGGTTGAGATACTGAATCCTGACAAACAGATCGCCACATTGAGTAAAAAGGGAAAACTCAATATGGAGATGGTTGTAAAGATGGGAAAGGGTTATGTGCCGGCAGAAAGAGACACTTCGGTAAATAATGAAATTGGTGATATCCTTATTGATGCCAGCTTCTCACCAATAAAAAAGGTGAATTATATAATTTCAAATGCCAGGGTCGGTCAGAAAACAGATTATGACAGGTTGACCATAGAGATATTTACTGATGGAAGTGTATTACCTGAAGATGCACTTTCATATTCTGCCAAGATACTAAAAGAGCAAATGACGCCCTTTATAAATTTTGAGGAAGAGGCAGAACCGGATGAGGTAGAGGAAGAAGAGGAGAGCGACAAACTCAATGAAAATCTCTTCAGGCCGGTTTCAGAGCTTGAATTATCTGTCAGGTCAGCAAACTGTCTGAAAAATGCTGAGATAACCATGATCGGGGAACTGGTGCAGAAGACTGAGGCCGAGATGCTCAAAACCAAAAATTTTGGCAGGAAATCTCTTAATGAGATCAAGGCCATACTTTCAGAGATGGGTTTATCTTTGGGTATGAAGCTTGATAAATTTTCATCGGCAGCCCCGAAGATTAAAGATAATGAAGAAGAAAGCGAAAAGGAAGAATAAAAATGAGGCATCAAAAAGCAGGAAGAATTCTTGGACGTAACTCAAGCCATAGAAAGGCAATGTACCGAAATATGGTTACATCCCTTTTTAAATATGGGAAACTTGAAACAACAGATGCGAAGGCAAAGGAACTGAAACCGATTGCTGAAAAACTTATTACGCTGGCAAAAAAGGGCGATTTGCACTCTAGACGTCTTGCATTGTCATATATGAGTGAAAAGAGTATTACACATAAACTTTTTGACGACATAAAGAATGGATATCTTAACAGACAGGGCGGGTATCTTAGGGTAATTAAAAATGGTTTCCGACACGGAGATGGAGCATCTGTTTCGATTGTTCAGTTGCTTACAGCCGATGAAATGGCAAAAAAGGCGGCAAAAAAGGATCTGGCTTCTGAAGAGGGCTCGAAATAATATCTTTTTAAAAAGCAATTAAAGAGTGATCACAGGATAAAAAAGGTCTTAATATTTAAATTTTGAGTGCTTGACCAATTAGAACTCATTTGCTAGGATACCTGAACTTCAAAAAAACTTAAAAATTATAAGCAAATGACAAAATTTCTTGTCCAAAATTGGAAAAAACCTCCTTACCGGCACACGGTAAGGAGGTTTTTTTTAACGGAGCTATATGAGCCTGTTTAATCATAAAAATCTGTTAGGAATGGGGCAGCTATCGGTAAGTGATATTAATCTTATACTCCAAACAGCAGAATCATTTAAAGAGGTCTCCAGCAGGGATATTAAAAAGGTGCCAACACTCAGGGGAAAGACAGTTGTGCTATTTTTCCATGAACCAAGCACCCGTACGAAGACCTCCTTTGAGATTGCCGCAAAACGGCTGAGCGCTGATACATTCAGCCTGTCATCTTCCGGAAGCAGTATGGTAAAAGGTGAGACACTAATAGATACTGCAAAAAACCTTCAGGCGATGAATCCCGATATTATTGTTCTGAGACATTCGTCAAGCGGGGCACCCAATCTCCTTTCCGATAAAATCGCTGCATCCATAATTAATGCAGGTGATGGCGCACATGAGCACCCTTCACAGGCATTGCTTGATCTATACACAATAAAGGAAAAAAAGGGGCGAATCAACGGGCTCAAGGTTGCAATAATTGGCGATATATCACACAGCCGTGTCGCAAGGTCAAATATTATAGGGCTAAAAAAGATGGGGGCAGAGGTAACAATATCCGGGCCTCCAACAATGATCCCTCATGATGTGAGGGAATTGGGGGTTGAGGTGGTTAATAATCCCTCTGAGGCTGTTGTAAATAAGGATGTGATAATGGCCTTAAGGGTTCAGCTTGAGAGACAGAGCAAGACACTCTTCCCGAGTATAAAGGAGTATTCCAATTATTTTGGGATAAGTGAAAAAACACTCTGCAGGGCCAAAGAGGGCGCCATACTAATGCACCCCGGCCCTGTAAACTGGGGTGTTGAACTTTCTCCGCAGGTGGGTGACAGTCCCTGTTCGGTTATCCTTGACCAGGTTGCTAATGGTGTTGCCATTAGAATGGCCTTGCTTTATCTGTTGCTTGGAGGGGCACGAAGTGAAGATACTGCTAATTAATGGTGAATTAATCAATACAGAAAGGCTTATCATTGAACAGAAAGATATCCTTATTGACGGAGGATATATTAAAGGTGTTTTCGATAGGGGGGCTCTGTCATATAAACAGGAAGATGTTCAATGCATTGATCTATCAGGCAGGTATATCACGCCGGGGTTTATTGATATGCATGTCCACCTCAGGGAACCGGGTGCTGAATACAAGGAGACCATTGAAAGCGGGTGTCTTGCCGCAGCAGCAGGGGGATTCACCGGGATTGCCTGTATGCCAAACACAGAACCTGCCAATGATAACAGCACTGTAACAGAGTATATTTTGAGCCAGGCAAAAAAGATAGGTGTTGTTAGGGTATATCCTATTGCTTCCATTACAGTCGGAAGAAATGGCTTAACCCTCACAGAATTTGGTGAACTTAAAAAGGCCGGTGCAGTCGGGCTCTCTGATGACGGCTCACCGGTTAAAAACAGTGAGATAATGCGGAGGGCGCTTGAATATGCACGGTATCATAAGCTCACTGTTATTTCCCACTGTGAAGATACAGACCTTTCAAATGGCGGGCATATGCATGAAGGCAGTATCTCCGCCAGAATAGGCATTAAAGGTATACCTTCCATAAGTGAAGAGATCATGATAAAAAGGGATATCTCCATTGCAGAATTTACAGGTTGCCCGGTTCATATTGCCCATGTGAGCACAGAGGGAAGCGTTCATGCTATAAGGCTGGCCAAAGAAAAGGGTATACCTGTTACAGCAGAAACAGCTCCCCATTACTTTACCCTCGACCATTCTGCGGTTGAAGGTTATAACACAAACGCAAAGATTAACCCTCCATTACGGACGCCGGCTGATGTGAAGGCAATAAAAAAGGGGCTCAAAGATGGGGTAATAGATGTTATAGCAACAGACCATGCCCCTCACCATATGCTTGCAAAGGAGGCGGAGTTTGACCAGGCTGCATTCGGCATAATTGGGCTGGAAACAGCCCTTCCCCTTTGCCTGAATCTGGTAAGAGAAGGGGTGCTTACCCTGCCTCAGATGATAAAGAAGATATCCATTCAACCCGCAACAATACTTGGTATAGAGGGGGGTATTATAAAAGAGGGTGCAAAGGCTGATCTTGCAGTATTTGATATGGATGAGGAGTATATCCTGCAAAAGGAGGATATCCTGTCAAAAAGCAGGAACACCCCTTTCATAGGGACGACTCTTAAAGGCAGAAATATATTTACAATGGTAGAGGGTAAGATTGTCTGGTCAAGAGACGCCAAATATCCTTGTTGTTGATGATGACAGGAGCATGAGGGAGTTCCTTGATATCCTTTTGACCGGAGAGGGGTACAATGTGACCCTTGCTGAGAATGGTGAAACAGGGTGCAGCGCTATTGATAATACCAATTTTGACCTTGTTGTAACCGATATCAGGATGAAGGGTTTAAATGGCCTGGATGTGTTAAGAAAGGCCAAGGCAAAAAACCCTGACACAATGGTTGTTATGATCTCCGCATTTGCAACCGCTGATACAGCCGTAGAGGCCATGAAAGAGGGTGCATATGACTATATACCCAAGCCATTCAAGGTTAAAGAGTTTAAAAAGATAGTAAAGGATACCCTCGCATCAAGAAAGACCAGCGCTTCGGAAAAGACGGTTGACCATACTGATTCAAACTACATTTTTCATTTTGATTGTCTTATAGGCGAAAGCCCCCAGATGAAAAAGGTGTATGACCTTATTGAGCGTGTTGCCAGCACAAAGAGTAATATACTCATTACAGGTGAAAGCGGCACAGGAAAAGAGCTGGCCGCACGAGCCATCCATAATCAGAGCCCGCGCAGGGATAAACCCTTTGTTGTAATCAACTGTTCCGGCATACCGGAAAGCCTTATAGAAAGTGAATTGTTCGGTTATAAAAAAGGGGCCTTTACAGGGGCTGTTAATGATAAGGTGGGCCTGTTTGAGGTGGCAGAAGGGGGAACAGTTTTTCTTGACGAAGTCGGGGAATTGACACCTGCCATTCAGGTGAAGCTTCTGAGGGTAATACAGGAGAGGACATTCACCTCTGTGGGCGGCACAGAAGAAAAAAGGGTGGATGTACGCTTTATTTCAGCCACAAACAAGACCCTTGAAAGGGAGGTTGTTGAGAACAGGTTTCGCGAGGACCTCTTTTTCAGGCTCAATGTAATCCAGATTGTAATGCCACCCTTACGAAAAAGGGAGGGTGATCTGGAGCTTTTATGCCGATTCTTTCTTGAAAATTTTTCAAAAGAATTGGGAAAGGATATTAAAAAGATATCCGCCTATGCTATTGACCTTCTTAAGAATTATTCATTCCCGGGGAATGTCAGGGAACTGGAAAATATCATAGAGAGAAGCGTTGCACTTGAAACCTCAAATATTATTCTCCCTGAGAGCCTGACACTTTCTGATTTCCATCGTAATATGGATAAAGAAAAACAAAGAAGACAGACCGATTTAACACTGGAAGGGATCAATCTCGATTCTGTTTTGGCTGAAATAGAAAAATCCTACTTGCAAAAGGCCATGGAGATGTGTAATGGGTCCAGACAAAAGGCGGCAAAATTACTGGGTTTAAGCATGAGATCGTTTAGATACCGGTTTGAGAAGAAAGAGAGTTAGGTATACCGAAAATTTTAAAATACCATTCGCCACGCAGAGCCCGGAGGACATGGAGAAACGAAAGCCTATGAATTTATATAATTTGGCATCTTTTTTTGGCATTCCCGCGAAAGCCAAAATCCATTAGTTTTAAAAAGATTTTCTGAGTGCCCGCTGGAGTTAATCCTGCATTAATCCAGCATTTATTTCTGGACGGGTATGGCGATTTTTTTAACGTTGACTGTAATTTTTCACTCCGTGCTCTCCATGACCTCAGTGGTGAAAAATCTTTTTTAAAGGGTATATTCAACTTTCAAATCTTTTATAATGGCGGAAGACATCACCTTCATTCAAAAACCTTTTCTATTATGTTACCTTTACCAGCAATTTGTTCATGTTCTTCAATAATGTTGTTGTCAATAATAACCATTTCAAGCGCCTTGTTAACGGCTTCTTTATCGGTTCGAACACGAAAGATTGACCTGGCCATATCTATGTAATCCTGATCCAGTTCAATAGTCTTTTTAATTATTTTTGGCATTTAAATCACCTCCTTACCATACGAAATGAAAATTTATATGGGAGGAGAAGGTAAGTCAATATTTATTCATGATTATTTAAAATTATGATTTCGTGACAAATTTTGGCAATGATATTACAAATATTGTCAGAAGTTTTTTATTTGACACCTTCTGAAGACAATCAATAAAGACACCTTCCTGTAACTTATTGAAAATAAAGGGATAAAAAATAAATTCATCCTCCTCCCTATGTGGCACGCTATTTGTATATTGTTCAGTATAAATTTGATGAAGAACAATAGAATATGTGGAGAATATAAGAAAGGAGGTGAATCTCCATAGGTTGTTTTAGGGTTTTTTTAATTGATCATGATCTAACTTTTTAAATTTTGGAGGAAAATAATTATGTTCATGAAAAAAGATGAAAAAGGTTTTACACTTATAGAATTGATGATTGTTATCGCAATCATCGGTATCCTGGCTGCAATAGCCATTCCTCAGTTCAGCGCATACAGAATGAGGTCATACAACTCAGCCGCTCAAGCCGATATTAGAAATGCAGCTACAGCTCAGGAGGCCTATTTTGTAGATAATTCTACCTATACAAATGCTGTAACTAATCTTACTGGACCTGGTGGTTATTCTCAAACTAACAAGGTAATACTTACCATTAGTTCTGCTGGTACGGCAAACTATTCAATGACTGCATATCATAATGCAGGAAACAGGACATTTACTCTTACTGGACCGGGCGGATCAGTTCAGTAAAAAAAAGATTAGATTAAATAAATGCAACAGGTGATTTGACAAGTATGTCGGGTCACCTGTTTATTTGTAATAACTAATTCTTCAGCGGGCTTTGTTATTATATAATTCAATAACAAATTAATATTTATCAGGTCTAAGAAAATCTTTCATATTAGGATGAAGTTGTATTAAAAATGGCCATGAAGCGTGATTTTTTAAAATATCCGCATTTAAGTTCTAATAAAAAGTCAGGACATACAACATACATAATTGAATATGAAAATATTATTGTATAATATTGGTAGGCATCTAATTATTATAATCCTTGTTATAGCTACATATTGGCCCACTTTTTCAGGTGATTTTATACTAGATGATCATGCTTTAATAAAAAACAATCGATTCATTCAAGAGTCACAACCTTTATTTAAATATTTTATTCAAGAGGATGGAGTAGCAAGTGAAAAAGATCTAGGAATTTACCATACCGGGTATTATAGACCTTTAATCAACTTAACATATCGGGTTGATTATTTGGTATGGGGTATGGACGCACAGGGCTTTCGTATCACCAATGTTTTTTTACATATAATGTGCTGTTTTCTGCTTTTGTTTTTTTTTGCAATATTTTTAGAAAAAAATGTTGCATTATTTACTACAATCTTATTTTCATTGCACCCGGTTAACACAGAGGCAGTCTCGTTTATAGTTTCTAGAAATAATGTAATCGTTGCTATATTTTTTCTTGGGGCATTAACTGCATATATTAAAGCGTGGGAAAAGGATAATCTTTATCTATATATTTTCTCAATTCTTTTTTTTACTGGGGCAATATTTTCAAAGGAATTTGGCCTCATGTTAATACCCCTATTTTTTTTATATCAAAGATTATTAACTAATAAAAAAAACAATTCTATTAAAGAAATAATAAGTTATATCCCATTTTTACTTGTAGCCGCCACCTACTTAATATTAAGAAAAATTGTTACTGATTCTTCTTTAACACAATTACATCAAGAAAACCTATGGTCAAGAATATTTTATGTCCCTGTTCTAATTTATGATAATATTAAAATAATTTTTTTACCATATAATTTGCACATATTATATAAAGACTTCCCAACCAGCTCATTCAGTTGGCCTAATATAATCTATGTTTTATCGTTTATATTTTTAATTCTAATTATATGGAAGGTAAGAAAAAAAAGAATGATGATATTTTCTATTCTTGCTTTTTTTATCTGCCTCTTTCCAGTCTTAAATATCATTCCAACATCATCTGTTTCACTTATTTCAATGCGTTGGTTATACCTACCCATGATTTTTTTGTTTATGGGACTCGGTATTTTTATTAACAAAGCTTTGTTATGGAAAAGAGATTTAACTAAATCTATTCTGATTGTAATTATCTTCTATATGGGGGGATATACTTATATTCTAAATAAAGGTTTATGGCATGATGATGATACCTTGATAAAACAAGAAGTTTTAGGATTTGATAATGTGTTGTTTTATTCTGAAATTGCCAATAAATATTTAAATAACAAAGATTATTATGAGGCAGATAAATATTTTAAAATAGCGATTGAGGAATTTCCATTTCAGGCATCAAACTATATTAACTATTCTGCCTTGATGATTGAAACAGGCAGGCCGGACAATGCTATAAATATTTTAAAAAAAGCCAAGTCATTGGTTATGACATATCATGAACAGGGGCAATGGTATAATAACATGGGAATGGCATTATGGGTTGAAGGAGATATGGAAGCGGCATTAGAGCAGCTTAATAAGGCGGTTATACGTGCACCGGAAGAAGAGATCTTCTGGGCAAATATAGGTGCAGCTTATGGAATGAAAGGGGAATATAAAAAATCAATTAATGTCTTGAAGAAAGGCGCATCTTTTTTACCTAACTCTCTACAATTGAAAATAAGTCTGGCTAAGGGGTATATAAACCTCAGGGAATATCAGAAGGCTATATTGCTACTGGAGGAGATCCCTGAAAATGAAAGGAAGGGAAATATGGATATCCTGAGGTTGCTCGAAAAAGCCCGCAATGGAATAAATGAGAAAAATATTGATTGAACTGTACGCTAACATTTCAAAGGAAAGTAAATATGCTGAATGGTAAAAAAATAATTGTGGTTCTTCCCGCATACAATGCAGAAAGAACATTAGAACTGACCTGCAATGAAATCCCCATGGATATCGTCGATAAGGTGTTGATGGTGGATGACCACAGTACTGATAATACTGTGGCATTGGCAAAAAAACTTGGGATTGATACCATTTCACATGAACAGAATTACGGGTATGGACGAAATCAAAAGACCTGTTATTCTGAGGCATTGAGAAAGGGTGCAGATATTGTCGTAATGGTTCACCCTGATTATCAATATACTCCAAAGCTTATCACTGCTATGGCAAGCATGATCGCTTATGATATCTATGACGCTGTGCTTGGTTCAAGGATATTAGGGGGAAAGACTTTAAGTGGTGGCATGCCTGTGTATAAATATATTGCAAACCGTTTCCTTACAGCATTTGAGAATTTCTTTCTAGGAAGTAAATTGTCGGAGTTTCACACAGGCTATCGTGCCTTTTCTAAAAAAGTCCTAGAGACACTCCCTTTGAATGAAAATTCCGATGATTTTATCTTTGATAATGAGATGCTGGCACAAATTATATATTTTGGATACAAGATTGGGGAGATATCGTGTCCTACCCTTTATTTTAAAGACGCGTCTTCAATCAATTTCAAAAGATCAATAAAGTATGGCATTGGGGTTATTGAAACATCTTTAAAATATTTTTTTGCAAAAACTGGGTTTTCTAACTGTAAGCTATTTGATACTGAAGGCCATAGGCTGGGCAGAAACGATGAGAAGGTTAGGTAATTACTGTTATGGTATCGATCATTAATGGTGCGTGGTAAATTTGATGTTACAGGAACGAAAATATCACTCTTTCGAAAGAAACAATGGCCTCTGAAAAAATAACAATCAAAGAGAGGATTTTTCTATATTGTGTAATTCTGTTAGCAGCTTTCATGTTATTACAGAATTTGAGCAATCATTATCTATGGCAGGATGAAGCCCAGACAGCTCTTATCAGCAAAACTGTCATTGTTAATGGAATGCCTTACGGGACTGATGGCAAAAATTTTTTTTCTCAGGAGTCGGGTGCTGAATATGGTGAAGATCTTATTTGGAGATGGCATACCTGGTTTCAATTTTATCTGACAGCAGGTTCATTTTTTTTATTCGGCATCAATACATTCACAGCACGGTTGCCTTTTGCTCTTTTCGGTTTAGCGACTATACCCCTATTGTATTTTATTGTGAGAAGCCTTTATAAAGATAAGCGTCTTGCAGCTATAACTGTGGTTCTAATACTTTTATGCATCCCATTCTTTCTTCTTTCCAGACAATGTAGATATTACAGTGTGACTACTTTTTTTTCGCTTCTCGGTCTTTATGGGTATAAAAGAATATTACACAAAAAAAGGTTTTCAATTCTATTATTTATTTTAAGTAATTTTTTACTTTTTCATACCCACTATATCTATTGTGTACCACTTTTCCTGACCGTTGTATTGCATTGTTCGATTTATCATCATAAAGAGTTTATGAATGTCGTAAAAGCATGTGCAGTGTCTTTAATTATACTGCTACCCTGGATTATATGGTTTTTAGGCGTAAAATATGGTCATGCATATAATAACCTTTTTGATCTAAAAACATTTGGATCCAATTTAAACAGTTTTTTATTGCAAATCAATCGATCGATATTTCCTGGTTACCTTCTTTTACTTCCTTTACTTGTGACTTTATTTATATGGATTCGAGAGAAGAGGTTTATTTTTAGATATTCTGAAAACCTATCTGCCGATTCTTTAATTCTATTGTTCATATTAACAACTATATTCACATTATCTTCCACAGCGCCACTCCCCTTTTATCGTTATCTCAATACCATAATACCATTTCTAATGATAATTATTGGCAGGATTATTATTATGGTTGGAGGCATTCATTATTGTGTGAGTTTTATAGTTTTAATCTCGTTTTTGATCTTTCAGCCAGTACCTGATTTTCTCTATGAATTGACCCATAATTATAATGGGCCTATCAAAGGAATTGTAAAATATCTTAATAATCATGCTAAACCGGAGGATATGGTAGTAATTACCTATGGTGATATGCCACTCAAATTCTATACAAACCTGCGAATCATAGGAGGGCTAACAGGTGAAGATCTATCACTGGCAAAAAAGGCCCGATGGATTATTATCCGAAGAGATACAAATTGTTTAAGAGATGCAGCAGTCAAAGAGTATCTTGGAAAAAATATAGATTTTAGTAAATATCGTTTCATCAAGATTAACTATCCCGATATCCCATATGAAAATCGGGAAACTCCATTTGAGCATAGGTATCGGACAGTAACAGGTGTACCCAGTGTTCTAATTATAGAAAGAATGCAATAGACGATCGTTTAATTTAGATTGAATATAAGCAATAGGAATAACAATTAACAAGAATATGGATATTTATATTTTATATGAACACTTTTAATGTAACTAAAAGAGAATAAAACCTGTGCGAGATCATTCCATATTTAACAAATTTGCATTATTGACATTACTGCTGTTTTTTTTATTGTTATGCTATTTCAGTCAAAACGAGAAATCGGTGACAGTTGATGAGTTCAGTCATTTTCCTTCAGGAATCTACAATCTCCTTACGATGGATTGGAGCATGGATAGTGAATCTCCTCCTTTGATCAAATGCTATACTGCTATTACCAGCATAATAACACAACCAAAGATAAATATAGCCGAAATAAAAAAATCAAAAACAAATGCATGGGGACTGGGTTATCAATTTATGAACAGTAATGCTGAACAATATCATCACATTTTCCAATACGGGCGATGTGCAATCATATTGCTTGGTTGCTTTTTAGGATGGCTAATATATAGATTCGGTACCCATTTGTTTGGACAGGCGGGAGGTCTTTTTGCATTATTCCTTTATGTTTTTAATCCGAATATCATCGCCCATTCCAGCCTGACCACAATAGATATCGGGGCAAGCTGCTTTATATTTTTAAGCATCTACTGTTTTTGGAGGTGTCTTAAGAAAAGAGACACGGTTTCTGTTGTTCTTGCTGGATTTTCCCTGGGACTAGCACAACTGAGTAAATTTACAGCACTTCTCCTTTATCCTGTGTTTTTAGTCATTATTTCATTCATTGTGCTTGAAAGGTGGATATTAAAGAAGGATCATAATGACAATAGCCACACAATATTATTAAAAGATATCAGTGGTTTTCTGATAATCATCCTGATCAGTCTTGCTATTATAAATGCGGGATATTTCTTTTCAGGGTCTTTTAAACCTCTGGCAGAGTATCATTTTTCAAGCAATCTTTTACATAATATTTCAATATGGCTTTGGGATTCATTTCCGGTCCCCTTGCCCTTTGATTACCTTACAGGTTTTGACATGCAGTTAGCTCTTTCAGAAGGCGGTGTTTACACAAGTTACCTTATGGGTGAACATTCAATGGAAGGGTGGTGGAATTATTACCTGATTGCATTTATTATAAAAAATCCCTTAGCCCTCCTGATAATCCTGATATTAACCATTACTTTCTGGAAAAGGATCTCCTGCACTGAACTTGAAGACGATCTCTGCATCTGGGTGCCTGTGGTTATGTATCTTATTTATTTTTCTTTTTTTACACATATCCCCATAGGTGTAAGATATATACTTCCTGTTTTCCCTATGATTTTTCTTGCTGCCGGGAGTCTGGTAACTAACCCAATAATAAATAAAAAAACAGGAAAGCTGGTGGTAACGATATTGGCCTTTGCTTATTTATTACCCACCTTCCTTGTCTACCCCAATTACTTATCGTATTTTAACATAATTGCAGGAGGTCCTAAAAATGGACATAAATGGTTAATTGATTCCAATTTAGACTGGGGACAGGATCTGCCAGGACTTAAAAAATATATGGAGCATGAAGGTATTGAAGAGATAAAGCTAGGTTATTTTGGAAGAGTAGATCCTGAAATCTATGGCATTAAATACACAGTTTCAAATGGTGAACCGGAACCGGGCATACATGCTATCAGTATCAACTACCTTGTTGGATATCCATATTTTCTTTTAAATAATAATCCTAAGAAACTCATAAATGTTGATTTAGATTATTTTAAAAAATTTCGAACACTTACACCGGTAGATGTAATAAATAACACTATATATATATTCAATATAGAAAATGAAAGAAAGGAAAAGAGCTTTGTCCCTGAATAAACCAGCGATGGATAACACTTGTTACACTGGTAAGGTGCTAAATATCTTATTGTTTTTTTTGGTCTATAGCTCCGCTATCTACTATTTTTCCTTTATATTGGCTGATCCTGACCTGTGGGGCCACGTACTTTTTGGAAAAGAAATTATTACATCTGGCTCTATTCCAGTTGTAGACCCCTATTCATATACAGCCTATGGTCATGGATGGATTAATCACGAATGGGTCTCCGAAGTGCTCATGTGGCTTGTATTTAATACATTCGGTTCCCCTGGGCTTCTTATCGGTAAGATGTTAATCGGTATTATAGTCATATCAATAATTTCAGTTATTTGTTTTGATAGAAAGGTGTCTTATTTATCTTATGGTATAGTGGGTGTAGCATCAGTCTTTATAATATCTCCGGGCTTTATGATCAGGCCACATCTGATGACTTTACTATGCACCACACTCTTTTTTATGGTGATCTACTTCTATATTGAGAAAAAAAAGAAGATATTGTGGCTTCTACCTTTGATAATGATTTTCTGGGTAAACAGTCATGGGGGATTTATTATAGGTGCCGGTATATTGCCTGTCATTTTTATTCTGGAATATATAGACTGTCATTTAAAAAAGAAGGATAAAATTCATCTTCGAGGGTTCATTATCTGGACGATCATTACAGAAGCTGCTGTGCTTGTTAATCCATACGGGTATAATCTCGTGATTTTCATATATGAGACTATAACTCTTCCACGCAGTATTTCCGAATGGGAACCTGTCACATTATTCGACTTTTCATATTTGAGATTAAAGATATTCTCTTTATGTGTGATTCTAGCTTTTTTCTTCAAGCCGCATAAAAACAGGTATTGGGAAATGGGTATTATTTTATTTTCACTAATTTTTGCTTTTATACACCAGAGGCATACCCCGATATTTGCTATCTTTGCTGCTCCTTTTCTTATTGAAAAATCTTCAATGATAGAGAGAACTTTTAACATCAGTCAGAAGGGTCCATCTGTTTTTTCCCGGGCAACACTGAGTCTTTCTTTGGTTTTTATAATCGGGTTTCAATTAGCTGTAACTGTTGATAAACATATTAAGGCAAAATTTAATATTATAGTTAATCCAGAGGCCTATCCTGTTTTTGCTCTTCAGTTTCTAAAAGATAATAATATAAAAGGAAATCTTTTAGTTCCATTTGACTGGGGAGAATATGCGATATGGAAATTATTTCCTGATAACAGAGTATCTATTGATGGGCGTTTTGATACTGTATATCCTGTTGACGTAATCAATGATCATTTCAATGGTGCAGGTATGGAAGATGCATGGCATGCCCTTATTAATAAATACCCGACAGATATAATTCTTGCCAATAAAAACCCGTTTTCACAGAGAATGATAACTCAACCATTAGATGAATGGATTTATATTTACTCAGATAATATTTCTATTATCTTTCTGAGAAATAGTGAAACGATGAAAGATTTTATTAGTAGGTTTAAATCCAAAAAATTGGTTTATCCTGATCGTGAATTATCGGTTTATTTCCCCTGATACAAAAATAATTTCAGGAGTTTGTATTTATGCCATACTTTATAATACGATGTATAGCTTTGCACCCGTCTTTCCAGTTAATCTTTTTCCCTTCTTCATATGATCTGCCGGAATAGGATATGCCAACTTCGTAGATACGACAGTTCTTGATCCTGGCGACTTTTGATGTAAGTTCAGGCTCTATGCCAAAACCCCTCTCTTTTAACTCTATACTCTTAATAATTTCGGTTTTAAATAGTTTATAACATGTCTCCATATCTGTCAGGTTCAGGTTCGTAAACATGTTTGAAAGCAGGGTTAGAAATTTATTGCCTATATAATGCCAGAACATATGAACTCTGTGTGGGTCTCCACCAAGGAATCGTGACCCGTATACTACATCTGCCTTCCCATCTTCAACAGGTCCCAATAGTTTAGGGTAGTCTCTTGGGTCATATTCCAGATCAGCATCCTGTATAATTACAACATCACCTGTGATATGCTTCAGGCCTGTATTAATCGCTGCACCTTTACCCATGTTTTGCGGGTGGTAAATGACCTTATCAACCTCTTTTTCCATAGTTGCTTTTATCATTTCGGTTGTGCCGTCATTCGACCCATCATCTACCAGTATTATCTCTTTTTCGCTTACTGGGGATTTTTTTACTCTTGATATCAGTTCGGAAAGATATCTCTTCTCATTATAACATGGTATTATTATTGATAATTTCATGTGCTTTATCCTTTATTTTCTCTTTTTTGAAAATGATGATGAAAGTGCAA
>CAZXUA010000041.1:0-8786 GCA_964643755.1 uncultured Desulfatiglans sp.
TTGGGAAAGCTACCTATGCCAAAGTTGACCCACAAATTCTTGTGAGGAGCCAAAAAATGAATGGGTTTATTATATATAAAATAGTAATGAAACTACTCTAAATTACAAGTTGAATTTGGTGGAGGCGGGGGGAGTCGAACCCCCGTCCGAAAATATTCCGCTTAAGCTTCTACATACATATCCCGGTAAAATAGTTTAACCTTCAGTTTCCTACCGGGCGATGTCCCTGAAGGCTGACCCGTATAAAGGTTTCGCGTCAATGATCTACAGGTGCATCATATCCGCTATCCTGCTTTATCGACGACCTTTTCTGTCTCGCAGGAAAGACTGAAATGGTCGGTAGCCAAAAATGGTTACGCGGCTACAGCGTACGCGTAATCGTCTGCGTTTGTGTTTATTCCACCCGTTTAACGAGCGAGTAGAACCTCGATATGCGACTTAAGCTTCATTATCCCCGTCGAACCCGTTTCGCCCCCTTAAAAAATTATGTGATATGTGAATAATAACCCGATTAAGCTATCGCCTAATCGGGAGCGGATTTACTGCGTCAATTTCTAGGCAAAATAATAAACATAAAACAGGTAATAGTCAATATTAACGTCTTTTCTTTACCTGATCCATCTCCCTTTTTAGCTCTTTCTCCTTAAGGGCGTGGCGTTTATCATATAATTTTTTACCCTTTGCAAGACCTATTTCTATTTTTGCCATGCTTTCTTTGAAATAGACCTTTAAAGGTATAAGCGCATACCCCTTTTCCTTTGTCTTGCCTATGAGCCGTCTGATCTCTCTTTTATGAAACAGCAGCTTTCTTGTGCGTTTCGGGTCCAAATTGAGATAATGGGCATAGGGGTAGGGGGTTATATGCATGTTGTATAGAAAGACCTCACCATTTTTTATCCTGGCATAACCGTCAACAAGGTTTGCCCTGCCATCCCTCAGCGATTTTACCTCTGGCCCAAGTAGTACCATGCCTGCTTCAAGGGCTTCATCTATGAAATAGTCATGGGATGCCTTTTTGTTCTGACAAACAACTTTTATACTCATTGATATGCCTAGCTCTATTAAAAAAAGATAATTACTGTAAATATTTTAAGTCGAAACCATTACCATTGATATCAGGCAGGTACTCTTTAGTTATTTTCTGTATATACCTGCGAACCTCATCAGAGGTTTTAAGCTTAAGGATATTTTCCAGGTCCATTTCCGCCTCCCCTTTTGAAAGAGACCTTATAAGCTTCTTGAGCTGTGGTATACCGGTTGCTGTCAGGCTGAGTTCATTGATGCCCATGCCTAATAGAATAGGTATACAGAAGGGGTCTCCTGCCATTTCCCCACATAACGATACCTCAATGCCGGTATTTTGGGCTGCCCTGACCACCTGCATTATCATCCTGATAACAGCAGGGTGATATGGCTCATACATATAAGCTACATTCTCATTGCTGCGGTCTATTGCAAGGGTATACTGGATAAGGTCGTTTGTGCCTATGCTAAAGAAATCTGCATTTTCAGCAAGTATATCGGCTACCATTACAGCGGATGGTATCTCTATCATTGCGCCGACCTTTATTTTTCTGTCATGGGGGATATTCCCCTTTTCAAGCTCATCCATAACCCCGGACAATATGCTTTTCGCATCAATAAACTCCTGAACCCCTGATATCATCGGGAACATTATTCTGATATTCCCATGGGCGCTTGCCCTCAATATAGCCCTGAGCTGGCTCTTAAATATCTCCTGCTCCTTCAGGCAGAATCGTATAGCCCTGAGCCCGAGTGCCGGATTAGCCTCGTTTGATGGCTTTTTATTTGAAAATATCTTGTCTCCGCCTATATCAAGGGTCCTTATAGTGACAGGTAAAGGCATTACCTTTTCTGCGATCTCCCTGTAGTTTTGATAAAGCTCATCCTCAGCAGGTACCCCCTTGTTTCGTATATATAAGAATTCTGTCCTGTAAAGGCCTATCCCTTCAGCCCCGTTATCTTTTGCGGTTTCAACCTCTTCAAGAAATTCAATGTTGGCCTTTACCGCAATCCTGTATCCGTCTGTTGTTTCTGAAGGGAGATGACTTAACTGGAGGATACTTGAAATATAGTTTTTATAATAGAGTGCCTTTTCCTGATATGAGGTGATAAGATCATTATCAGGGTTTATTATGATTTCTCCCTTGTATCCGTCAACAATTAGCAGGTTGCCATCCTCAATGCTGCCAGTGGCCTTTTCAAGACCCAGTACCGCCGGTATTTTAAGCGCCTGCGCCATGATTGCAGTATGAGATGTCTTTCCGCCGACATCTGTGATAAAGCCCATTACCATGGAGGTATTAATTTCACTGGTGTCTGCCGGGGTAAGATCATGGGCGACTATTATTAC
This sequence comes from uncultured Desulfatiglans sp., assembly GCA_964643755.1. Classification (GTDB taxonomy): domain Bacteria; phylum Desulfobacterota; class DSM-4660; order Desulfatiglandales; family HGW-15; genus JAAZBV01. The sequence goes on from CAZXUA010000041.1 coordinate 2,375, forward strand.
CTTTTCATTAATGTTTGAAAGGCTTTCCTGTTTTTTACCCACAAGATTTCTGAGTATCCGCTCAACAACATTCTCAACATCATTGATGCGGTCTCTTATGTATTCAAAATCAACCTGGTCAAAGAGCTGGCGTATCTTCTGAACCGATTTTTTTAAGGCCCATTCGGCATTAATCCTTTCTTCCAGGATAATATTGATTGTGGCCCCTGATATCATGTTATCGTCCACAATCATCAGGTGGGTATCCAGGATAAATGAGTGTTCTTTAATGCTGTCAGGTATCCGGCTTTTAAGGTCTATTAGCTGCTCTTTTGTTACCTCAAGGGCATTTTTTAACCGTTCTACCTCTCTGTTGATCTCATTTTCATTAATGAGATATTGATAGATGATCTTCTGCTTTGAACGGTCTACAAGCCTGGCCTTTCCTATCACGATACCTGGAGATACCGCAATGCCGGTTAACCTATTGTTATCGGCTGTTACCTGTTCTTTCATCTTCCTTCACCAAATTTGTTTTCAAAAAGCCTGCTTAACTCCTCAAGCAACTCAAGAGAGTCTTCACCATCTGCCTTTGCATCAATCTCTGTGCCTTTTGAACCTGAGAGGGTAAGAATAGAAAGGATATTTGAACCATCCACCTCACCATAACCGTTTTTTATGAAAAACAGCCTGGATTTATATTTCCGGGACAGTTCAACTATTTTTGCGGCAGCCCGTCCATGAAGACCAAGGTCATTCTGGATTAAAAGTGTTTTTTTATGCTCCATCAACCAATTTTTACAATTATTAGATTTTACTGAATTAATTCAAATTGATACATCCACCTTTAGCACAGGCTGAACTCTCAGCCAGAATGATCTGTATATTCCAAAAATTTTAATTTGTCTATATGTAAGAAGTAAAATTCAGACATAAAATAGAGAAATTAGAGGCCTTCCATTTTTCTTTTGAGGTCAAGCACCTCCCTGTAGGCTGACCTGAATCTGATGTTATGGGTTTTTGATATGGAATCGGCAATATCCCTTATGCTTAAATTGTCTTCCAGCATGTTTTTTATTGCCTCTTCCAGCTTTACGGGGATGGTCTCCTCTTGCTGGGACTTTTCAGTGCCTTCGGCGATTATTACATATTCACCCCTTTGCTCTCTCTTTGAAATGATGGGTAATAACTCTTTTACATGACCGCGTAAAACCTCTTCATGTATTTTTGTCAATTCCCTTGTAACTGTGATCGCTCTATTTCCAAATGCCTCATAAAGCTGTTCAAGAAACTGTATGACCCGGTGAGGGGCCTCATAAAAAATAATTGTCCTCTTTTCTGTGGCGAGTTCCTGTAGCTCCTTTTTCCTTTTGCCTGATTTATTGCTCAGAAAGCCCATAAACAGGAAATCATCCATCTTAAGTCCGCAGACAGATAGGGCAGCAATGGCAGCGCATGGGCCAGGTATTGGTGTTACGCAGATCCCGTTTTCACTGGCCATTTTTATGAGTAATGCACCGGGGTCAGATATTCCTGGGGTTCCGGCACAGGTAACAATGGCGATATTCTCACCCCTTTTCAGCCTTTCAATCAGGCCTGGCCCGCTCGTCTTGTGGTTATGCTGATTATAAGTAATTAACCTTGTGTCTATTTCATAATGGCTGCACAGTTTTTTTGTATGGGTGGTGTTCTCGGCTGCGATAAGGTCAACCGTTTTCAGAGTCTTTACTGCCCTGATGGTTATATCCTCAAGATTACCGATAGGCGTTGAAACCACATACAGGGTACCTGACTTTTTATCTATATTAATAGGTAAGTTCAAATGCATCCTGTATGACCTCTATTTCCGGCACTTCCCTGTTGATACTTACAGCAACAACATCAAACCTTGATCTCACATCAGGGCAGTTGTTCTCCTTCATGTAATAGAGTGCGGCTTTGGATATCTGTCTTTTTTTCCTCAGGTTAACTGCCTCTTTTGCATAACCGATATCCCTGCCTTTTCTGGTCTTTATCTCAATAAAAACAAGGCACTCTTTGTGCCTTGCGATCAGGTCGATTTCGCCCAGAGGGCACCTGTAATTTTTTACAAGACATTTATAGCCTAATTTTTTCACCTTTTTTAAGGCCAATTCTTCACCGGTTTTTCCGAGTTCGAGGCGCTCTTTTGTCATCAGTATACACCCTTGAATGTCATCCTGTGGAAAGGGGATGGCCCGTGTTTCTTAATGGCAGCCAGATGCTCTTTTGTACCATATCCCTTGTTTTTTATAAATCCGTATTCCGGACAGCACCTGTCATATACGCTCATTATCCTGTCCCTATATACCTTTGCAATGATTGAGGCTGCAGAGATGGTGTGGCTTAGCTGATCGCCTTTTACAATGCATTTCTGGGGGAGAGGGATCTGTATCTTGAATATGCCATCAATGAGGAGAAGGTCAGGAGAGATATCAAGATGATCCACTGCAATCTTCATGGATTCAAGGGATGCATTAAGTATGTTGTGCTGATCAATATAGGCGTGGGAAACAACACCGATGCCCACTGCAAGGGCATTTTTTATTATTTCTAAAAAGGCCTTTTCTCTTGCCTTTTCAGACATCTTTTTTGAGTCTTTTACTCCGGGGATGATCAGATATCTTGGCAGGATAACTGCTGCGGAAACAACCGGGCCTGCAAGGGGCCCTCTTCCTGCCTCATCAATGCCTGCAACCATATTATACCCCTCTTTATAGGCTGCCGATTCATAATATAGTAGATCAGCAGCCTTTAATTCGTCTGAATATTTAAAAAGAGAGAGGTTATAACTGGCCTTGACCAATTGGCGCCGGTATGAACTACCTTTTTTCTTTTATGCGGGCGGCTTTTCCCTTGAGCTTTCTCATGTAGTAGAGTTTGCCCCTTCTCACCTTGCCCTTTGTTACTACTTCTATCTTATCGATTGTCGGTGAATGAAGTGGAAATATTCTTTCAACACCAACGCCATATGATACCTTTCTTACTGTAAAAGAGGCGCCTGTAGTTCCCCTTCTTTTGCGGATCACAAAACCCTGAAAGACCTGTATCCTTTCCTTGTCACCTTCCTTTATCCTGGCATGTACCTTTATTGTGTCGCCAGCCTGAAAGTCAGGTATATCTACCCTCATCTGTTCATTTTCAATGTGTTCAATAACGCTAGACATTATGTCCTCCTGATGTTCAGTGATTAACCAATCACTGATAAACTTAAAAAAATATTTCCCTGAAAGAGAAAAAATGGTTCTGTAGCTTTATCTGTATTCTCCAATAAGCCGGTCAATAATGATCCCTGCGGCTGCCCTGACCGGCAGATGATTGTATCTTTTTTTTCCTTCTATCGCCTTTAAAACATAATCAGCGCTTTCTAAAACTTCACTGTGAAGCCCCCAGGCTGTGCCAAAAAGCAGCAGTACCACCCTGTTACTGTCAATGATCTCTTTTGCCATATTGAAGGAGATGGCCTCTTTTACCATTGATGCGCATGTGACTATGGTAATGGGTTTTTCTCCTTCAATTTCTATTATCTTATCAACAGCTTCCTCTATTGAAGCGGATATCTCTAATACCTCAATTGCCTCTTTCCTGTCAACATTATAACGGGCACCAAAACCTGATTTCCAGTGATTTATCAGGTCTAAAACAAATTCCTGCTGATCAGTGAGGGGGGTAATAACAAAAAATCTTTTTATTCCATATGTCCTTGAAATCCTCGATAGATCATGAAGGTCAAGATTTGTGACCGCCGAGGTGATCTTTTCCCTGTTTTTATTATATACCGGGTAATGCACCAGTCCTGTATAGAGCCTCATTTTAAAACTATTCCAAAATCGGTAAATGTTATTTTTTTCAGCATGTTATACCGGGGTTTAATTTATCCCTTCAGTTTTGACAGATATTTTTTATCTTCTTCACTGAGCACCGCCTTATCAAGGAGGTCAGGTCTTTTAATATAGGTGCGTTTCAGAGACTGCTCCCTCCTCCACTTTCTTATCTTTTCATGGTCCCCGGAAATGAGTACTTCAGGTACCTCTTCACCATCGTAAATCCTTGGCCTTGTATATTGAGGATGCTCAAGCAGGCCACCTTCAAAGGAATCCTCCTTGTTGGAATTTTCACATCCCAGGACACCAGGAACAAGTCTTGATACCGCATCAAGTACTATCAGGGCGCCCAGCTCTCCACCGCTCAGGATATAATCTCCAACAGAGAGTTCCATATCTACATTCCGGGTAATAACCCTTTCATCAACCCCTTCATACCTGCCACAGATCAGGGTTATTTGATCATATTTTGCCAGTTCCCATGCAAGAGACTGATCAAATCTTTTCCCCTGAGGCGAAAGCAGTATAATAATGGAATTTGCCGGATGAGCCAGGGATTTCAATGCCCTGTCAATCGGCCCTGCCATCATGACCATACCGCTTCCTCCGCCAAAGGGTCTATCATCAGTGATTTTATGCCTGCCTCTGGCAAATTCGCGTATATCGGTCACATTTACCCTTAGAATACCCTTTTTTATGGAACGTCCGAGTACCCCTTCTTCCATAAAAGGTGCAATCAGACCTGGAAACAGTGTTAGAATATTAAACTTCATTTAGTTCAAGCAACCCGTCAATAGCTCGAATGATCATCTCCCCTTTATTCAGGTCTACCTTTTCAATTACATCATGTATGGCAGGGATAAGAAATTCAGAATCATCCTGTCTGACAACAAAAACATCATTGCTTCCGGTGGGTATAATTTCTCTGATAGCTCCCAGATATCTGCCTGAATCCAGAAAGACCTTCATGTTGATAAGTTCGAACCAGTAATATTCATCATCACTCTTTTTTACAAGGAGTTTTTTATCAACCAGGATATCTGAGCCTCTAAGTCTATCAGCATCTTCAAATGTCTCTACCCCTTTAATCCTCATTAGAAAGGTTTTTTTATGTGGACTAACATCAAGAACCTTATATTTAAGCGGTTCTTGATGTTCCAGTTTAAAAAAAACCGTATCTGAATAAAGAAAAGACTCTATTGTCCGGGCATAAGACCAGACACTAATAAGCCCTTTCACCCCATGAGGCTTTATTACTTTTCCGACAAGGAGTAGTGTTTCAGAGGAGGCCTTGTTACTACTCAATTATTTCCAGCACAGATCTCTTCTTGAGTTTTGTTGAAGATGCGCTAAGAATTGTTCTCATTGCGCGTGCTGTCCTTCCCTGTTTGCCTATAACCTTGCCAAGGTCTTCTTTTGCAACTTTGAGCTCAATTACAGAGGTCTGTTCACCCTCTATCTCGGTTACAATTACTTCTTCGGGTTTATCAACCAATGCCTTTGAAATATACTCGATCAAGTTCTTCATCTCCATAAAGTGACCTCCTTGGATTCAACAGAACATCAAGTCAGTTTGTAGTTGCTGTAACCTTAAATCCCTCTTTTTTTAAAATAGCCCTGACAGTTTCTGAAGCTGATGCACCATTTTCAAGCCATTTGCTTACCTTTTCCCGGTCAATATTTATCTCTGCCGGATCTTTCTTCGGATTATAATATCCGAGAATATCAAGAAATCTGCCATCTCTTGGCGCTTCAGAATCAGCTGCCACAACCCTGTAAAACGGTTTCTTTTTGGAACCTTTTCTTGTTAATCTAATTCTAACAGCCATTTTTTTAGCTATCACCCCCTAAGTATAAAATTAAAAAAAAACGCAATCAACCAAATAAACCAGGTAGATTTGCAAACCCTTTACTCGTTATTCTTTCCATCATCTTTTTCATTTCTGCAAAATTCTTAAGAAGACGGTTTACATCCTGAACATTTGTCCCGCTGCCAAGGGCAATCCTTTTTCTCCTGCTGCCATCTATTATCTTGTAATTTGCCCTCTCTTTTAAAGTCATTGAACTGATTATTGCCTCTACCTTTACCAGTTCTCTCTCGTCAGGTTTCAGATTTTTAAGCTGTTTTATCTGCCCCATACCCGGTATCATACCAATTATCTGCTCAAGCGGGCCAAGCTTTTTTATCTGAGAAAGCTGCTTTTTAAAGTCTTCAAGATCAAACTTTTTCTTTCTTAACTTCTTTTCAAGAAGCATTGCCTCTTTCTGGTCGAAATCCTCCTGTGCCTTTTCTATAAGAGAGAGCACATCTCCCATACCGAGGATCCTTGATGCCATCCTGTCAGGGAAGAATGGTTCAAGCGCATCAAGTTTTTCGCCAACGCCGATAAATTTTAACGGCTTACCGGTTACCGCCTTAATCGATAATGCAGCGCCGCCCCTGGCGTCACCTTCCATTTTCGTAAGGATTATGCCTGTAAAATCAAGTGTCCGGTTAAACTCACCAGCTACATTTACGGCATCCTGCCCTGTCATTGCATCTGCGACAAACAGTATTTCTGTCGGACGCACCTTTTCTTTGATAGAAACAA
>CAZXUA010000041.1:8796-27555 GCA_964643755.1 uncultured Desulfatiglans sp.
CTTCATCAATGTGAAGCCTTCCTGCTGTATCAATAATCAGCACATCAGAACCGTATCTGCCTGCCTGTGACAGGGCGTTTATGCATATGTCAACAGGCCCAAGCTCTTTGTCTGAAGAATATACCGGGATATTGAGCTGCGCCCCAAGTTTTTTCAACTGGTCTATTGCAGCAGGTCTGTAAATATCAGCCGGTACTAAAAAGGGGTTTCTCCCCTGTTTTCTCAAATGAAGGGCCAGCTTTCCACAGGTTGTTGTCTTTCCTGAGCCCTGAAGGCCGACCAGCATAATAACAAAAGGGGTCCTGCCTGTAAGCTGAAGCTCCTGTCTTACACCTCCCATAAGATCCGTCAGTTCCTGGTTGACAATCTTTATTACCTGCTGCCCCGGGGTAAGAGAGTCAAGCACCTCCTTGCCTATAGCCCGATCATGTATACTGTTTATCAGCCCTTTAACTACTTTATAATTTACATCAGCTTCAAGGAGTGCCAGCCGTATCTCTTTTAGGGCCTCCTGTATGTTTCCTTCATTCAGCCTGGCATGCCCTCTGACCTTCTTGAAAATCAGATTAAGTTTATCAGATAAATTCTCAAACATAATATAGCATAAAGACTAAAATAGTAAATTGTTAGAATTAAAGGTAAAAAGGTGTTTTGTCAATAAAAAAATCAGCTAATTTGTTAATAGGACAATTAAGTAAAAATATTTATCTATATTTTTTTATAATATAACATACTTTGGAAAATATATGAAACAATTATTTATCAACTTTCTTTAAATGATCTTTTCTTCTCCTTCCAAATATTTTGTTTGGGTGACTTTTTGACCTGTTTCTGTTAATAGCCTGTTGTTGTTTTAGGGTAAGCTAATGCGGATTAATTATTAAATAAATGCATTGATAGAGGGTTTATGAAAGAAGATATTATAAAGGAAATTGAACTTCTTAGAGAGCGGATAAAATATCACAATTACCGCTATCATGTCCTTGATGACCCCGAGATAATAGATTCTGAGTATGATAAACTATTTAGAAGGTTACAGCTTCTTGAAAGAGAAAACCCTGACCTTGTCACCCCTGACTCACCGACCCAGAAGGTTGGCGCAGCGCCATTAAAGACATTTGATCCTGTAAGGCACAGTCAGCCCATGCTGAGCCTTGAAAATGGCTTTACAGATGAAGAGATAATGGAATTTGATGCAAGACTTAAGAGGCTTAACAGCAGCGTTTACCCTATTGAATATGTTGTTGAGCCCAAAATGGATGGGCTTGCCATTGAACTTGTATATGAAGGGGGAAGGCTCACTGTTGCATCAACAAGGGGTGACGGTTTTACAGGTGAAAATGTTACAGAAAATATAAAAACAATCCCTGCGGTGCCCCGCAATCTTATATCTTCTGCGGGTAATGATAAAATCCCCGGCATACTTGAGGTAAGAGGGGAGGTATATATGGAAAAAAGGGATTTTGAGGAACTGAACAGGACGAGGTTATCAGAGGGATTAACACTTTTTGCCAACCCCAGGAATGCGGCAGCTGGGTCATTAAGACAGCTTGACCCGGAGGTTACAAGAAAGCGCCGTCTTAATTTTTTCTGTTACGGAACCGGGATTATTTCCGACTACAAGGCTGATAACTATTATGAGATTATGTTATTTTTAAAAAATCTTGGCCTGCCTGTAAACCTTGCAGATATGAAACTCTGCGCAAATATTGGTGAGGTCATTGAGCAATGTCATAATTTTGAAAATAACAGGGATGATTTCCCTTTTGAGATAGACGGGGCTGTAATAAAGGTAAACCGGTTAAGCCTCCAGGAGATATTTGGCATTAAAACAAGGTCGCCAAGATGGGCCATTGCGCGAAAATTTAAGCCTGTTCAGGCCATGACTAAAATCAGTGATATTGAGGTACAGGTGGGGAGAACAGGGGCGCTCACACCTGTCGCACTGCTTGAACCTGTTGAAGTTGGCGGGGTTACTGTAAGGCGAGCGACACTGCATAATCAGGAGGAGATAGAAAAGAAGGATATAAGGGTATTTGACACTGTTATTATCCAGAGGGCAGGGGATGTAATACCTGAGGTTGTTGAAAGCATAAAATCAAAGAGAACAGGCATAGAAAAGGTGTTTACTATCCCTGATAAATGCCCGGTTTGTGGAAGTGCGGTATTGAAAAAAGCGGGTGAGGTGGTAATAAGGTGCCCGAACAGGAGATGCCCAGCACAACTGAATGCAGCTTTGAGGCATTTTGTATCAAAAGGGGCAATGGATATTGATGGTCTTGGGGAGAGGATAATTACCCAGCTTATTGATAAAGGTTTTGTAAAACAGGGTGTGGATATCTACAGGCTTGACAAAGAAAGGCTGCTTCAGCTTGAAAAGATAGAGGAAAAATCGGCAAGCAATATCCTGAAAGCCATTTCGGAAAGCAGGAAAACAACCCTTGCACGATTTATATATGCCCTTGGTATAAGACATGTAGGCGAGCATATTGCATCGGTTATTGCAGATCATTTCAAAACAATTGATGCCCTGAAAGAGGCTGATGAAGATGAACTCCTCTCTATAAAAGAGATAGGCCCACAGATAGCCGAAAGCATAGTCTCATTTTTTTCGGATGAGGCAAATGTATCTCATATAGATAGCCTTATTAATGAGGGCATACAGTTTGAGGAGTCCACATATAATAGTAAGTCGCCTGTCTCTGGAAAAACTATCGTTGTAACAGGGACATTAAAACGGATGAAACGTGATGAGATCAAGGATTTTATAATAAAAAATGGAGGCAAGGTAGCATCCGCGGTTGGCAAGGGTACGGATATGCTGCTTTTCGGTGATGAACCCGGTTCAAAACTGGACAGGGCAAGGGAACTGGGTATACAGATAATAGATGAAGAGGCTTTTTTTGCTATGTTTTCATAGAAGTCCTCAAGAATTATAAAATGAAGAGAAAGGTTTATAAATGCAGAAAAAAAGGGTGCATCTTATTGTAAGTGGAATAGTGCAGGGTGTCTGGTTCAGGGAATCAACCAGGCTTAAGGCAGAAGAGCTGATGATAAAGGGGTGGGTAAAAAACAGGCCTGACAGGACAGTTGAAATAGTGGCCGAAGGTATGGAACCAAATTTGAAAAAATTTGTCGAATGGTGTCATGAAGGCCCGCCCAAGGCGGTTGTGAATTCTGTAGCAGAGACCGCCCAGGATTATAGAGGCGAATTTGATTCATTTAATATTGTGTTTTAGGTTTGAAACTGTTAATCACTCTGAGACAATATATTTTCACATTAGGTGCCGGTTGTCTGAAAGTACATGTAAAGAGGTTAAAAGGTATTGTCTGATTTGATCTACACTTGAAATAAGTACGGAGGTTATAACACATATGAAGGCAGTTATTTACAGGTATATATTAATTTTCGCCATTCCGGTACTTCTGGCCTTTACATCCGGCTGCGGTGGCGCTGCCAGAGATGTCTACTATGTCGGTGGTGAAACAGCAAAATCATTAAAAAGACTGGTTACCCCGGATGCCAAGCCCGTATTAAAGAAGAAGATACTTATAACGCCGGTAATAAATAATTCAGGCATAGACAATTTGCAGACTGACCGAATAATGCAGGCCTGCATTTCATATATCTCAAAAGATGAATACCTTGTTGTAAGCGCCCTGCAAAAATATGAAGACCAGGATCGGGCATTTTTGAATAAACCTTACGGGGCAATACTTAATCCTGCCTATGTGAAAAAATCAGGGGCCTCCGGGATTAATATCCTTCTCGCATGTATTATCCAGCCTGTAGAGGTGACAAAGACAAGAAAGGGTATATGGCCCTACAGAAAGGATACCCATAAAGTTACCCTTTCAGTAAGCATAAATGCGGTGGATACGGTGAATGGCACACTGGTTGTTTTTGAAGATGAAACCATAGATTTCGTGTCAGGGTTGTTAAATACCGGTGAAGACGATAAATGGTTGCCTGACAGTAACATGCTTCAGGGTAAAATTTTGGACATGACCGAGAAGCTCTGTTCAAGGGCAATCAAAAGACTAAGAAAGATTCCATGGCAGAGTGAGCCGGTTGTTGAAGGCGATAACTATGTAATTAAATCAGGCAGGGACATAGGCATTAATGATAACACTGTATTTGAGCTTTTTAAAAAGGGTGAACCTGCCAAGTCTGGCGCTGGTGATCAGTATTTTCTTTTAGGTGAAAAAACAGGTGAAACAGGCATCAGGTCAGTGGCTGAAAATAGTGCAGTCCTGAATATTAATGCAGGTCAGAGTGAGGTATCCTTTATAAGGGTAAAGCAACCTGAAGACTAATCATTATTCTTAAGTGCGATCAGGTCATGGAAAGCATCTCCTTTGCATGCGCTATGGCCTGATCAGTGACCTTTCGGCCACCCATTAATCTCGCTATTTCATGTATCCTCTCATCACTGTTCAGTTCTGAAATAAGGGTCTGAGTGCGTCCCTCTTTAATGCCTTTTTTAACGAGAAAATGATTTTTACCTTTACTGGCTATTTGCGGAAGGTGAGTTATGCAGATTATCTGATGATATTGGGAGAGCTCATTTATCTTTTCCCCGACCTTTTCTGCTGTGGCCCCTGCTATCCCGGCATCCACCTCATCAAATATGATTGTCTCCACAGAACTCTTGCGCGCAAGTATTGTTTTCATTGCAAGCATGATCCTTGAGAGCTCTCCGCCTGATGCTATTTTTGAGAGGGGTTTAAGATCCTCTCCAACATTGGTGGAGATCATGAATTCTACCCTGTCATAACCTTCAGGGCCTATCATATTCAATAATGCTGCCCTGTCTTTCCCACAAGCGTTAATATCATCATTAAATTTAACCTTAAATTTTGTGCCTGCCATTTCGAGCAGACCCAGTTCAAGCTCGATAGCCCTTTCCATCTCTCCTGCAATCTTTTTTCTATCCTTTGAGAGCTTATCAGCCTCATCCAGCAGGCTTTCTATTGCCTTATCAAACTCTTTTCTCCTCTCTTCAAGCTCCTTTTCCATCTGATCTGTATCATTTATCTGCCGGGCAAGGCTATCCCTGTGGCGTAATACATCAGCGAGTTCACGGCCATACTTTCTTTTAAGCCCGTTTAAAAGCTGAAGCCTCTCTTCTATCTGCTCAAGCCTTTCCGGGTCTGCATGAAGACTCTCTTTAAGCTCTCCGAGTCTGAAAGATACATCTTCAAGTTCAGCCTTTATTGACTCAAGTGCGTCAACAAGATCGGTAAGCCTGTTGTCATAGGCTGAACCGGTTTTTATATCCTTTAGGCACAAGGATACTTCAGAGAGGATGGAACCTTCCTTTTCATATATCCTGTAGTAAGAACCTGCCATTATCTCCCTGATCTGCTCCGAATTTTTGAGCCTCTTTCTTTCTTCTTCCAGTTCCCTGTCTTCATTATCCCTGATCTCTGCGCTCTCTATCTCCTTTATCTGAAAAGAGGAGAGTTCCTGTTTTTCATGTTGGGTTTTTATCTCTGATTCCAGCTGCCTGATCCTTTTTCTGTAAGATTCATAACTCATGAATGATTCAGTGAGGCGGTTTCTTCTGTCTGTCAGGTTGCCAAGATCATCAAGAAGGAACAGATGATTATCAGGCTTAAGCAGTGTCTGATGTTCATGCTGACCTGATATGCTTATTATCATCATGCCTATGGCGGATAGTGTCTGAAGGTTTGTTATTGAATTGTTGACTGTTATTCGGTTTTTCCCTTCCCTGGATATTGTCCTTTTAATGATGATTTCACCATCAAATGGAATACTGTTCTCTGACATAAATCTGGAAAGTATACCATTTGCAGGCTGATAAAAAAGCGCCTCAACCCTTGCCTCTGATGCCCCGCTTCTTATGAGGTCAGAGGATGCCCTTCCGCCCAGTATCAGATTTACCGCATTAATTATTATTGATTTTCCTGCGCCTGTTTCACCTGAAAGGATATTGAGTCCTGCCCTGAATTCTATTTCGAGATGACTTATTATGGCAAAATCAGAGATGATAAGGTGAGATAGCATATAATACGGCCTGTTATATTTGCTCCCAGGTTACCCTCAGGACCTCTTCATATGTTGTTGTACCATCAAGCAGTTTTTTTATTGCATTTTCTCTGAGGGTAACCATCCCCTCTTTTCTGGCCAGCTCCCGTACCTTTGCTATATCGGTCTCAGGTGTGATCAGGCTTTGTATGCCTTCGGTTATCGGAAGCACCTCGTGGATGCCGCATCGGCCAAGATAGCCTGTATTCCTGCACCGGTTGCATCCCTTTCCCCTGTTGAGTTGTATGATCCCGTCATGTTCTATTTCAAGGCCCAGAGAGCGAAGTTCATCCGCCTTCATTTCAAAGGTCTCCTTGCAATGGGGGCATATTTTTTTGACCAGCCTCTGGGCAACAATACCGGCCAGGGTGGCCTTTATAAGAAATGCCGGGATACCCAGATCAAGCATACGCGTTATGGATGACGGGGCATCGTTTGTGTGAAGTGTGGAAAGAACCAGATGACCTGTAAGTGATGCCTGTATGGCATTTTGAGCTGTTTCAAGGTCTCTCATTTCACCGATCATTATTATATCAGGGTCCTGTCGCAATATGTTTCTAAGGATAGAGGCAAAGGTAACCCCCACTGAAGGCTGGACAGCGATCTGGTTAAAATCCTCATAAACCATTTCTATAGGGTCTTCCACTGTTGTGATATTGATATCCGGTGAAGAGAGATATCTCAGGGTTGAATACAGGGTTGTTGATTTACCGCTTCCCGTAGGGCCGCACACAAGTATAATACCGTGTGGAAGATTGATAAACTGCTGATACCGGATAAGATCCATTGCAGTAAAACCGAGTTTTTCAAGGTCCTGAAGCAGTATATCAGGGTCAAGCACCCTCATTACCATCTTTTCGCCAAATGCCACAGGTATTGAAGATACCCTTATTTCAGACTCAACACCCTGCCTTTCAAGTTTGATGCGGCCATCCTGAGGACGTCTTTTTTCCGCCATATCAAGCCTTGCAATGGTCTTTATGCGGCTTGTTATTGCAGGATGGACATTCTTTGGAAGTTCATAGACCGTATGAAGCGCACCGTCAATACGGAGCCTTACAATGCTTTTGTTACGTTTGGGCTCAATATGTATATCGCTTGCCCTCTGGTCAAATGCGTAACTGAACAGGTGATCCACTGCATTAACTATGTGCTGATCATCAGAGAGGAGCTCTTCTGATGATCGCAGCCGCACAAACTGTTCGAGATTTCCAAGGTCAATTGAAGGGCCTGAAAACTGGTTTTCTGCGGCAGATATTGAACGCTTGAACCCGTAAAATTCACCGATAAGTTTGATAATATCGGTTTTTGTGCTCATCACAGGCCTTACCTTCATGTGTGTTACCTGTGAGATATCATTCATTGCCTCTATGTTGAAGGGGTTGGGCGTTGCGATGGTTATCTGGTCATCATTTACCTCAATTGGGATAACAAGATGTTTCATGGCAAAGGTGTGAGGCAGGGTCTTTGTTATGAGATTGAGGTCAAGTTTTAGAGGGTCGATCTTTTTATAGGGGACCTTCCAGACCTTTGCCAGCACCTGAAATATAGTCTCCTCATCAAGCACCTTTGTCTTGTCATCACACCTTTCCAGCTCAAGGGATGTGATAATGTCAACAATATTGACAGGTGTTGATGTTTTCAGCTTTGAACCAGAGGATGCATGCCTCAACGTCCTGATCTGTTCAAGTTTGGATTTTATCTGATTTTTTTTAACAAGTATCTGTTTACTCTGTTCTTTGGATAAAAGACCAACATTAATCAGGATCTGACAGATATTATCATCGCTAAAGCTTTTATTTATTTTGCAATCCATAGTTTATGAAAAGATTAATTTAATAATATCAATTTAATAAAAGAAGGCTGATTATTTATTTCTGGGAGTTTATATTTTAAGAGCAGGTATTGCAATGGTTTTTTATTCAATAGCGCCATAATGGGAAATTAATGCTGTAAAAAAGCTTTACAGACGATAAATATTTAAACATTGCTATTTCCCTTTAAATAAATGAGACTTAATTCAATGAAAAAAATAATGATAAAAATCAATGTTATAGCCCTGTGTGAATCTTTTTCTCCTGTCATTATCATGGCATTATTTTTGCTTTGAACCTCTCTGTCTTACCTGTTTTAATAAAACCATTTTTACAGACTTGATTAAAAAATCCGATTTAAGGCGATCAATATGAAGACTGATGGAGTAAAAAGGGAATCAGGCTTTACACTTATTGAACTTTTGATAGCCGTAGGGCTGGGGGTTATTGTACTTGCCGTGATCTTCAGCACATTTAAATCTCAGCAGGATTCCTATCTGTTGCAGGGTCAGGTTTCCATGGCACAGCAGAATCTTCGTGCAGCGCTTTATATGATCACCCGTGACATACAGATGGCAGGTTATTATACAAGTTTTGTGGATGCAGAATATTCATCTGACTGGGATGATAACCCTCTTACGCCTGATGTTTCGATCATGCCGCTAATTTATCTTGTTAATAATGCAAAGGGGATAGAGGATGTTAAAGAGGGGACAGATATCATTGTAATAGTCAGGGCCAGTGACAAATACAGAATGCTTGAGGCGGGTGAGAAGGGCAGTCCCGGCGCCCCTGCTGCTGCCAATCTTATACTCGCTAACTGGGTCAAAAACGGCAAGATAAAAGATGCAAGAGACCTTGATGGTGATGGTGATACTGATCTTAAATATTATGCAGGGGCAGGCCACACAAAGTACGGTATTTTGGTTAAAGAGGACTTGAAACGCGCTGAACTTTTTGAGGTTGGCTCAGACAATGGCTTTGTATTTAAATCAGGACTGGTTGAAACATACGGGGCAGGTGACACCATTCATAAACTTGATGTGATCATGTATCTTATAGATAACTCTGATCCAATGCACCCATGTCTCAGCAGAAAGAATATAGGCACGGATAACAGCTTTTCCGTGATAGCCGAGGATATGGATGATCTGCAATTTGAGTTTATCATGAGGGATGGTTCAATAATAGATAACCTTGATGACAGTAAAAATATCCCCTTTGTCAGGGCAGTAAAGGCATACCTTATTGCCAGATCAGAAACCGCTGTGAAGGGGTACACGGATCCCAATCTTTATGACATGGGGGCAGCCGGCCTCTATAAACCTGCTGATGGTTATGTAAGAAGGATGCTATCATCAACAGTTAAGACAAGAAATATTGGTGGCGGATAGCCTTTATTTTTATTTGCACTGATAAAAGGAGTCAAGATGGGTATTGGACAAAAAGGGTTAAGCGCTCTTTGTGAGGGCGGTTTTACTGTTATTGAGGTGATGATAGCCATAACCATCCTTGCTATTGGCCTTTTAGGTATTGCATCCATGCAGGTGAATGCAATAAGGGGCAACAGCCTGAGTGACAATATCACATGCGCCCTTGCCCTTGCAGAGGATAAAATGGAAGAGCTTATGGGGCTTGATTATTATGATCCTGCGCTTGAGGATACTGTTTATGAAAATAACAATGACCTTACAGGGGTTGCCAAGGGAATGGTTGATAGAGCAGAGGAGCTTATTGATGAAACAGGCAAACCGGATTCAGGTCATTTCAAACGGGTCTGGAATATAGCGGACAATACCCCAATCGATGATAACAAAACAGTTACAGTTATTGTTTTATGGGACAAAGAGAGGCATCAGGTGTCGCTGACATCAGTTAAAAGAAGATGAGGCATTAACATGAATATAAGAGTGAAAAAGATGACTGAAACCGGTAACATTACTGTGATTGCCCTTATGATCCTTATAATCCTCACACTCATAGGCATATCAGCAGGCAGGACATCAAATACCGATATTATTGCAGCGCGCAACCTTATTCCTCATAAGCAGGATTTTTATGCGGCAGAGGCAGGGCAGAACATGGAGGCTATAAGGATAGGCAGGGGTGAATATCCTGTTACTGCCTCAGACAGCCCCGGGCTTGTTGTTGCAGATACAACCGAAGAGGTTGTGCCGGGGAATTCGTGTGATTACATGGTTACATATAAAGGTCGTTTTTCGCCGCCAAAGGGCTATTCTGCCCTGCGCTTTTCCAGACACGATTATGTGGTGGTGACAAAAAGCGGTAAAAATGCAAGTAATGATGTGAAAATTATAGCAAGATATTATTCTGTCGGTCCCAGAATAGAGTAGCGCCTGTTTCAAAATAATAAGAGGCAAAAAATGAAACCCAAAAGGATCAGATCAAAAGCAGTCATTATATCTATATCTGTTTTATATTCCTTAAACCTCCTGACATTTACTCCAGATCAGGAGGCTGAGATAGATATTTTTATCAATGCCATTATGAGTGAAATGCAGGCGTATGCCTCTGACCTGCCATCGGTCGACTCATTCAAAGGGTTTTTTAAAAAGGGGATATCCTATGCCGCCCCTGTGATTTCAACTGATACGGATAATCAGACCCAGAGCGGCGATAAGTTATATATGGTCTTTTTCGAGCCAATGGAAAATGGGGCATGGCGCGGCAATATTAAAAAATACGGGCTTTCATATATGGTAAGAAAGGATTGCGCTGGCGGGGATGAGCCTGAATGGGTGGCAGTGGATAAGAATGGTGATATTGCGGTTGACTGTGACGGCTCGTTTCTCAATACAGGTGTATCCTACTGGTCTTATACACCTGATGGCGGCAGTATTGAAAAGGGCGGGGCAGGTGAACGTCTTGCCTCTTCTCTCCCTGATCCATATGCATATCCTGATCTTGATGCATATTACTCATTCAGGAATATATTCACCGCAGCCTCTGATGGCTCTCTCATACCATTCAAGGATGTAACCAATACAGATCTGGGTGTGGATACCGATGTAAAGAGGCATAACATAATAAATTATATATATGGATATACCTGTGAAAGCGAGGAGCGTTCCGGTGTGGCTGGCTTTCCTGTTGCAAAACGGGAATGGATACTTGGGGATATTATCCATTCAGAACCAAAGATTATAGACTATTACAACCCTGCAACAAAAAAGCTGCAATACAGGTATATTGCGGTCGGATCAAATGACGGTATGCTCCATGTGTTCACAGATACGGATATCTATTTTAATGGCAGGTCATATTCCCCTGGCGATGAAATATTTGCATTTATCCCAAGGGACCTCCTTGCGAAACTTGCGACCCTGAATGATTCATCATCTCATGTCTATATGGTAGACGGGTCCCCTGCACTGTTTCAGCACAGTACAATTGATGAAAGCGGGAACAAAAAAAAGAGCCTGGTTTTTGGGGAGCGGGAAGGGGGGCGTGATTACTGGGCTCTTAATGTATCATCGCCTGACCCGTTTACATGGTCTGTCAAATGGCATATATCGGGAAACCCTGGTGGAGCCTCTACACCGATTACAAAAACAATCAATGAGCTTGGCTATACATGGAGTAAACCATTTTTTACTGCTATTAAGATTTCAGAAGGGGAGGCTAAAGATGTCATGATATTTGCCGGCGGCTATGATCCCCTTGAGGATGGCTTTCCTGAACCATTCATTGATTCAAGTTACAATGGAAAATGGGATACAGGCGAGACATATGAATCTTCGACCGGCGGCACAGGCGGATATGACAGATATAACCCTGGGGTTGATAATATGGGCAGGGGGATATTTGCAGTTGATATTGAAGATGGCACTCCACTTTTCAGTGCCACATATGGTGAAGGTGTTGAAAAACAGACGGGCATCAGCCAGACCTATAACAATATGAAATGGTGTTTTCCAGCAGATATCTCGGTTATGCAATTTTCAGAAAGATATCTGCTTATGTATGCTGCGGATGTATATGGCCAGATATGGAAGATAGCATATGATTATGATGCTGATACCATTAACTCTTATGAAAATGAGCTCTCAAAAAGGTGGAGGGTTATACAGATATTTGCCGCTAACCCCGGTTCATCCCTTGCCCCTGGCATTGGTTCAGGATTGGCCTCTCCTTTTACAGATTCTGATCCTGATACCCCATCCCTTGATTACATGGATCTGGGCAGGAAGACATTCTATTCCCCTGAGATATCCCTCACAGGCAATGAGTGGACAAACATGCCTGTGCTCTATTTTGGCACTGGCGACAGGGCGCATCCCCGTTATGCGATGATTTCAAACCGGTTTTATGCGGTGGCTGACACAGATTCCCTTGTCCATGAGAACGAGCTCCTGAATCTGACATGTAATGAGCTTGATAATGATTCAGACACGGATAACGATGGGGCTATCAATGATAAACAGGATGACGATGCCCTCAGAAATGACCTTAAGATGCTTTTTAATGATAAAAAGGTGAAGGGTTTCTACCGTATCATGGACAGGCAGGGTGAGTGCAAAGATGATCTTAATACTGACCATACCGGTGAGCATATACTGTCCCAGCCCAGGCTTTTTGCAGGTGTCATCTATTTTACCTCGTACCAGCCTCTATTTGATGATCCATTAAACCCGATTGGAAAAAACTATATCTATGCTATTGATTATTCATATGGGCGCTCTGTGCTGAATCATGCAAAAGATGATGAGAAGGATTTTGAATTAAGGAGTCTGGAGGATACCTATATAGGCATGACAGGCCCTGCCATCCCTTCCGGCATAGAGATAATCACAAGGGGAGGCCATGCTTCAGGGTATGCAAATATTGGAGACAAGATAAGCGGTATTGCGGAAGAACTGGGCTCAAATACCCCTGAGCCGCCCGGAGGGGTTACGCAGATGCTATGGGAGATAGAATGATAGTGTTAACAGGGATTCACTTATAAAATATTTTAAAAAGAACTGGCAGTGGTTTAAATCTATCTCCATGATTTGCTGTTTTTGTCCCATTTTTTAATATGTATTACACCGGATGACAATGTGCCTACTGCAAATGATGACCCCTTGCTGTTTGCGAGATACACATAACCCGATGTTCCTGTTCCCCTGGGGTTAAAGGTTACAGCATTGCCTGCGTAACTTACCCCATCCGCTGGCGGGCTTCCTCCTGTTTTTGTCGCATCTTTTATTGCCTTGCCATAACCAAAGGCCACTATGGAATCTGAAGCTGCTGGATTGAAAAAGACTGTTTTTTCAATTACTCCATCTGCCCTTATAAAACTGTAAGAGTTATTTGCTTTTGTATTAAATACTATTTTGTATTTATCATTTTCTTTTATTGACCTCATTTTTGCGAGGTGCATATCAGCATAAAGCTCTTTTGCTATGGCTCTTAATCTGTAATCCGGTATCCATGTTGAAAAAACAGGCGTTGCTATTGTGGCAAGGATACCGGCAATACAAAGGACAAATAGCAGTTCAAGGAGCGAAAAACCTTTACACATTAAATCTTTTTCTAACCTGTCTTTAAAATTCATGACCTTCCTCATGTCAGGATTTTGTTTGTTACAAATATAAATCGGATCAAAAATAGAAAAACAAATAGTTAGTGCCCATCCAGAATTTGTCTCTTTCTGGATGGACACTGGTTAATTATAGCAAATAGCAGGCCATAAAAAGATTCCAGTTAAATCAATAAGATAAGTTATTGCGATTATTCTTAATGCACCTTTTTATGTGTAGGATGCACATTTTTCAGGGCAAACCCCATCGTAAAGCTCACAACGTTAAGAAAAAATATTATGTAAAAAGCATTTGATTTTCTTAGTGTTCTTTGCGCCTCTGTGTGAGATTTTGCTTTTCACCTTAGCTTGATGACAATGCACTTTCGCTGGATTGCCCATTCTGCGCAATAGTACAGCTACAGAGGATGAATACTAAATAATTTATGAAAAGCTATTTCTGACCGATAAATTACAAGCAAGGCATCTTTAAAAATATCATTTAAGCATAACACTGAAAAGGGAGGCTGGTATAATGGGGAATATATATGCAGGTATGAGTGTTGGTATGGGTTTTATTCTCTTCTGCATAGTGCTTTCCTTTATATGGATAATATTTAAAAATTATATCAAAGGGACCTTTCCCAATAAAAATGCAGACCAACTGGAATTCTATGGTTATCAGGTTGATGGAAACAGGGATGAGAAGAGAAAAAAAATTGAGAGGGCAGAGGTCGCATGGCCTGTCTTTATTAAGACCGGGAGCGGTATTATCAAGGCTGTTATCAGGGATATTAACAGGTCAGGCGCATTCATTAAATGCGACAGCCCCTGCAAACCTGGAGAAAGATTCCGCATTTTGATAAAAAGCACTGAGAAGAGACGCATACTTCTTAATGCAGAGGTGGTATGGTCAAATACAGGTATCCCTGAAGAAAGGGTTATTAACCGCGGTATGGGCATCAGGTTTATTAAAAACCCTGACAAGAATTTGACGGCCCTGAAACTTGCACTGGATGAGTATCCTGGAAACGAAAAGATGGCCCATTTTCAGCAGGCGTCATCTTTATCACGCCCTTGAAAGACAGAAGCCCCTCCCGGCTTTTATCAATCAACGTATGAAATAGATAAAAACATCTAACCACGGAGGACACGGAGGGCACGGAGTAATAATATGAAAATGATTAAAACCTCTGTGAACTCAGTGCCTCTGTGGTGTAAAATTTTTTTGTATTAACGTCAATGACTCAGGTGCAATCTATTTGTTACCGATTTTCGCCTTATTATCCTGTAATTTATCAAGCTCTTCTTTGCATTCTTTGAAATCAGGGTCAAGTTTTAACGCCTTATTGTAGTTTTCTTCAGCCAGTTCCAAATATTCCATGTTTTTTTCATCTATTGCCATTGCATGGTAGACAGAGCCAAGGGCAAAAACAGGATATGCCCTTTTGGGGCTGTATTTCATGGAAAGCTTTAAATATTTTATTGCCTTTTCGTGCTCCTCTTTTGTGAAGAGTTCATATCCTCTGTCACTGTAGGCAAGGGAAATAATATCTCTCAGGCGCTCAACAAATTCAGTGGGTGAAAGATCATTGTCTTCATTAAACGGGGTAATCTCAACAGGTTTTGTATCAGAAAATGGAAATTTAACCATGAGGGCAGCTTCCTGTTCGGTATTATACTTTTTTGCCAGTTCCTTATCAAAATCATTACCTTCCAGGTTGATCGCAACCTTTAAGATATCGTCTAAAAAACTGTACATCTCATATTTTCTTAAATAATCATCCTTTAGCTTCTGACATAACTCTTCGGATTCTATATAAAAAAAGAGGACTATTGGAATTTCATCTTTTATTGAGGTGCTCAGAGCATCCTCATACCCGGATGCCCCCTGATACCAGCCGGGCAGGTCATATGAAAATGATGAGGAAGGTATAATAAAAGAGATGAATAGTGCAATGATAATTACATTAAAAGGATAAATAATAGATCTGTTTAAATGGCTCATTTTTTACCTCATATTCGGCGTTTGACTGAGTGTTAATAATATTGACGCTGTAAAATAAGTTATCAGTATCATAATTTGATTATTTTGCAGGATTTATGCCATATCACCTGTATTATTAATAAGATAGGTGATGAGCAGGATTATGGCACTTATTTTGCTTAAATGCAATTATGAATAACGGATTTTTGCTTTATTCATAACCGGTCATATTTAAAAGGGAGCAAGAATGAGGATTAAATTAAAAAACAGGGGAGCTGAAAAGGGCTTTACACTCATCGAGATGGGGGTGGTCATGGCTATTATTGCCATACTTGCCGGGATAGCCATTCCAATGTTTTCAGTAATGATCCCTGATTACAAATTGAAACAGGCTGCCCAGGATCTATACTCCAATCTGCAGAATGCAAAGATGGAGGCTGTCAGAACCAACAATATACATTATATTGAGTTTTCCCCTGGCTCAAATAGTTATACGCTTAAATACATAGACAAAAAAAATGGTAATGCTGTCGTTCAACTCACTTCATATTCATTAGCTTCTTATGGGCAGGGTATAGCATTCGGTAAAGGTGACGCTACTGAAATGGCAGATATAGGCGCCTACGCTGATGACAAGGCACAGTTTGATACAAGAGGAATGGGCCTCACAGAGGGCTGCGTTTACCTGACCAACTCAAAAAAGACCGCATATGCAGTATGCAGCAGGTTGTCCGGAATAGTGATGATACGCAGGTGGGTTGGTTCAAAATGGCAGTAACATTTAAGATGGATCTTTACGGAGAAAGATAAATGTTAAGAGATTATCAGAGAGTAAATTCATACATCCCTTTAAAAAATGAAAAAGGGTTTTCTATCATAGAACTCCTTGTGGCGATGGCAATATCCCTTGTTGTGCTTGCAAGTGTCTATTCTGTTTTCAGGTCACAGCAGAAGTCTACTGTTGTGCGTGAACAGATTAATATGATGCAGCAGAACATCAGGGCAGGGATGACAGTAATGACCAGGGATATAAGGATGGCAGGATATGTTCACCCAGTAATTACAGAGCCCCTTGCAGCCGGAATCACTGTAGCAAATCCAAATGACCTCACTTTTACATTATTAAAAGACAGAGGCAGTACGCCTGACCCGGCGGTTAAGACCCTTGAGACAATAAAATACAGCCTTTCTGATAAAGATGCTGATGGCGATCAGGATCTGGTGCGGGAAATTGATGGTGGTGATCCCATGATTATTGCTGAGAATATAGATGCCCTGGATTTTGTTTACCTTGATGAAAATGGTGGCGTGACTGCAAATTTAGGAGATATCAGATCAGTACAGGTTACTATGGTGGCCAGGACAGGTAAAGGTGATCAGGGATATAAAGATACTAATGTCTATAAAAACCAGCAGGGAGCAGAGCTGCTTAATAACCCTGAAGACAATTTCCGCCGCAGGATGCTGTCGCGGGAAATATTGTGCAGGAACCTCTTTTAATACAGGAGAAAGAATAATGTGTAAATACTTTCAAAAAATTAATGGAAATCTCAGTAATGAAAGAGGTTTTACCCTGCTTGAGGTAATAATGGCGGTTTCCGTACTTACTGTTGGTCTTTTAGCTGTGGCCTCAATGCAGATCTCCGCCATGAAGGGGAACACGATCTCTATGAACTATACTGAAAGTACAGAGATGGTTCAGGACAGAGCAGAAAAACTATTGATTCGTGACCTTTCTGATGCTGATTTAACTGATACGGATGGAGATGGTTTAGGTGGGCTTGATCATGTTGGCGCAGCGGCTGACCGTATCGATGCGAGTAACCCCAAATATACAGTAAACTGGAACGTTGCTGAAAATTGGTCAGGCGGAAAGGCGTTGAACGGCGTGAACACTGTCCGGGTAGTAGTCACTAACAAAGCAGGGAAAAGAATATATTCCTTTGACATGCTTAAAAACAGAATAAAGAGTTGAGGCAAAAATGACCAGAGTAAAAAATATATTAAAAACTGAAGATGGTTCGGTTCTGATTGTTGCGCTGGTGATTCTTGTACTGGTTACCATTATGGGCCTTACCGTAACAAGAAATTCCGATATTGATATCCAGATAGCAAAAAATGAAAGGGAATATGTGCAGGAGTTCTATACAGCAGACAGCGCATGGCGTGAAGCGATTCAGTGGCTGGATACAAGGGCGAGTTCCCCTGCCCATGTGAATAGAGCCCTATATATTTCAGGTGATACAAGTAATCCTGAATATTATAATGTGCGTAATTATGGAAATGGACCAAGCGATGTCACCAATATTACTTTTCCGGATGGTACAGAAGATGGCACCCTTGGGTCGCTAGACTACTGGTATAAAGTTGCCTCTATACCGCAAATAGAGCCTAAAATCGTGCCCGGCTTCAGCGGTAATTTTTTAAACTTCAGCTATGTGGTTTCAGGTGTCGCAGAAGGCGCACAGAGGGTTGATGTAACTGTAACAAAAGTGCTTAAACAGGGGTATTAAAATGGCCAGTAAATATAAACTCCCAATATTGTGTAATGCCGTTTCTTTTTGTGAGGAAAGAAAAATGGAACAAAAAATATTAAAAAAAATACTGTTGTTTTTGTCAACGTTATTGATAGTTTTCTTATCAGGCCAGACTGTTTTTGCAGCAGACCCACCATTTGTAACGAATGCAATTACAGATGAAGACACAATGACAACTTCAGGTCTTGTAATAACTCCGACAGATGGGGTAACTATCTCATTTTATATCACGAATATCCAGAATGGAACGCTGTTTTTTAATGATGGCTTAACGGAGATAGAAGATGGTGACATTATTTCAGTGGCAGATGGAAATGCCGGTCTAAAATTTATGCCTAATGGAAATTTTTATGGCACTGCAAATTTTGATGTGCAAGCAGGTGAAGAACCACCATCGGTTAATTTGAGTGCAGTTGTAACTGCCAATATTACAGTTACCTCAGTGAATGATCTGCCTACAATAAGTGAAATAGCTGATCAAACGATAGATGAAGATGCGAACACAGGAGCATTGGCTTTTACAATAGGAGATGTTGAGACAGCGGTAAATGACCTGACAGTTACAGGTGCTTCAAGCAATACGACACTTGTTCCATTGGCGAATATAGTCTTTGGAGGAAGCGGAGCAAACAGGACAGTAACAGTAACACCGGCAGCGAATCAGTTTGGAACTGCCAACATAACAGTGACAGTACAAGATGCAGATGGAGGTAGTGCGCAGGAGATTTTCCAACTGGCAGTTACCTCAGTGAATGATCTGCCTACAATAAGTGAAATAGCTGATCAAACGATAGATGAAGATGCGAACACAGGAGCATTGGCTTTTACAATAGGAGATGTTGAGACAG
>CAZXUA010000042.1:0-1263 GCA_964643755.1 uncultured Desulfatiglans sp.
ACACCCTATCCTACACTCTTTCCCTACACGACGCTCTTCCGATCTCTGGCAGGTATCCACACAATTGTTGCACCCGGTGCAGTAATCCGGGTCAAAGATGACAGGCTGGTTTGGTGTGATAACATTGGTCATTGCAAATATTTTTTCGGACATGTTTAGCCTCCGTTTTAAAATTAAATATTCAAGGTTCAATATTAAGGGTTCAAGGGTCCCATGGGTCATGGGTTAGAGGTTTTTTTGCTTGAGCCTTTAATCTTGAATTAAAACCCTTGAACCCTGGAACCTCAGAACCCTTGACCCCTTATTTTTTATACACCCCTTTGTAATCCCTGTTATGTTTCTCATACTCCTCTTTCATGTTTCCCCAGAACTTTTGTTCCTGAAGCCTGGTGGTAAACCTGTCATTATCAAGTTTAGCTACCAAAAACTTATTCCACTCAGGGGGGTCCATTTCAGGGTAGTCAATGCGCTGAAATCCCATGCGGCTCGCCTTTCGGGCCATTGATGCCTGCATGATCATCTTTGAGTGCTCCAGCATTGTGAGATCTTCAATGGTTCTTAAAAGCTTATGAGGATCACACGCATAGAGCTGAGGCGCAAACTCCTTTTCCATCCTTTCAAGGGCGTACAGCCCTATCCTGAAAAGCTTCTCTGTCTTGAATTCGCTGTTGTAATACTGGTTGATCCTGGCGATCCCTGCATGGAATTCCTTCCACTCGATACCGCTATCCCTGCGTGCCGGGGCATAAATTCTATCCTTCTCCTTCTGTATCTGGTCACGTGAGATATTACCCTGCGCTATCTCCTTTGCATAGGCCGCTGCCTTTCTTCCGGCGTATCTGCCTGTAGCAGCACAGTAACTGTGATCCTGGCCGCCAAGGAGCTGAGTACCTGCAACATACAACCCATCCAGGTTGGTTTTAAGGTTCCAGTCCATCATGAAGTTGCCACCGCCATTCCTCCACTGCGGCATACCGGCCCCTTCTATAAACCTGTAACTCTGCTGAAGGTCTTTGCTTATATCAAAACCTGCCTTGTTAAAGGTATCTATAATGATCTTTGTTGTGGACTCTTCTCCAAGCATAAGCTCCCATGTAGCCCTTCTCTCCACATCAGACATTGATGGCCAGTCGCCGTAAAAGGGCAGTTCATAAACACCCTTTTTAATGTTTTCAAGTATCTTTGCCTCAACATCCGGCATCGGCAACATGGCTCCCGCATCTTCCCATCCCTGTATCGGGTAAGGCACCCTTTTTCCATTGG
>CAZXUA010000042.1:1273-27111 GCA_964643755.1 uncultured Desulfatiglans sp.
GCATCCACAATGGGCACATTTTCATAGCTTGCATCACCTGCGCCCGTATACCATTTGTGTTTAAGACCGGTGGCGATCCTGATCGGCATGCTCACCTCAAGGTTGGCAACCTCTGCGCCCGCCTTGAATGCCATTACCAGACCCTCGCCTGTCCATGTCCTTGGATGCATGCTTGACATGCCGCACAGTTCCGAGTTCATGAGCCACAGATCACCTGAACCTCCTGTGGCAATGATGGTCGCCTTTGATTTCACTATGACATATTCACCGGTACGGCTGTTAAGCCCTGTTGCCCCTATAACCCGATTGCCCTGAACACCGTTTTCGGTCAAAAGGCTTGTGCCTGCAACACGATCCATAACCTTGACACCCAGACGTTTACACTCTTTTTTAAGTGCAGGTTTAAAGGTAGATCCCCATATCCTTATAACAACATTTGACCTCTCTTCCGGTGGATTGAAACCCGGCTCACCCGCGCCCGGTAAAGGCAGGAGGCTGTGTTTAACGCCATACCTGGGCGAAAACATGAGTTTGGTATCATCATACCTTCCCTCTGCGCCCACATAATCATCATTTGTATCCCTTATTTTACCGCCCATCTGCTCCATCTCAAGGAGCGTATCCCAGTCTTCCCTGCACTGAATCTGAAGACCGATCCCGCAGCTCCAGGGCACATCTGCCATGTGCTCTGCCCACTCATCCGGATTAACCCTGGAATGGGGGTTTGCCGGGACATTACACCAGTGATCACAGCCAGGGCCTCCTGCCCCGCTTCTTACAGTGTCGCCCTTTTCCAGCAGCACCACCTTTACCCCCTCCCTGGCCGCTGATATGGCTGCCCAGCAGCCTGCAATACCGCCCCCTATCACAAGCACATCCGCATCTATCTCCTGTTCCTGCTCAAAACGAATCGGATAGGGCCATCTCGGAGGTTGACCTGTCTTTTTTAGGTAATCATGCCATGTTGTCATTTTTCTTCTCCATTAGAATTGAGGTTATATGAAGTATTCCATGAAGCGCAGGACCCAGGAGCTGACAGCAGATGGGAAACCGCGGGTCAGGAACGCCAAAATACCTGTTTTAAAGTGTGCAGGGTTGAATTGAGAAGAACCCTCTTTCGGAAGGGCAGTATATAGAAAGTTTTTAAAATATAAAATATTAATTTGATACCACTGTAGAAATATCAAAAAAAAATGGAGCCATCCCTTATACGATGTAACCAATTACCTTTTTTTGACTATACATAAATGTGTCTCATGGCCGTATTAACCAGTCATGTGCATAAATGGCTATGAAAAGGCATTTCAAACCAATGCTTAATGAAATGATATTCAAATATCATATTGATATTACAGGTTAATCAAACATTATAATATTCTGGTACGATAAATGCTTAAGCGTCACATTATAATTTTTTAAATCCCGGAGGTATTGAATGAAGAAGTTTGTAAAGGTTCTCCTTTTATTAATTGTTGTTTCAGCAATTGCTCTTGGAGGTTACTCATGGGTAAAGAATCGCAAACCCGCTGATCAGGGTTTTGTGCTTGTAGATGTGATAAAGGGAGATATAACCGAAAAGGCAGTCGCCATAGGCCAGATAGAGCCAAGACAAAAATACCATATAAAATCAAAGATCTCAGGCATTGTAAAAAGATGCCCTGCTGAGGTTGGGGATACGATTGATACAGGCGACCCGATTATAGAGATCAGCCCTGACCCCACCCCTGATGAACTGCTTGAGGCTGAACATCTTGTAAAGACTGCGCAGATATCATTTGACCGCGCAAAAAAAGACTGGGAGCACTCACAGGAACTGGCAAGTGAAGGAATAGAATCGGTAAACAGCAGGGATGTGCAGAAGGATGCATATGAGCGCACAGGGATAGAGTTAACCAGGGCAAAGGACCGCTTGCAGCTCATACAGGATGGCCGTGTAAGCGGCAGGGGTAAAGATATGGAGACAATAGTAAGGGCGCCATCCAGGGGCATACTATTGCAACGGCTTGTAAACCCCGGAGACCCTGTTGTCCCCCTTACAAGCTATCAGGCAGGCACCGAGCTTGCCACACTTGCAGACATGAATGACCTGATATTCAAGGGAACAGTGGATGAGATTGATGTAGGCAAACTTAAGATTGACATGCCTGTGCGTATAAAAATAGGGGCATTGCCTGACCAGGCCATCACAGGTAGATTAAGTAAGGTAGCGCCTCAGGCAACTGAAAAGGACAATGCAAAGCTCTTCGAGGTGGAAATAGAGCTGGGACAGTTTAAGGATGTGGCGCTCAGGGCCGGATACTCTGCCAATGCTGATATTGTGATACGTGAAAAAAAGGAGATACTGATGGTACCTGAACGGCTTGTCATATTTGAAGATAATGGTGCAAAGGCCTTTGTAGAAATACCAGGAGATATGCCCGATGCAGAACCCAAAAAGTTGCCTGTAACAGTGGGCTTGTCAGATGGCCTCAATATAGAGGTGGTATCGGGTATTAATGAAGGTCAAAAGCTTGTACAGAGGCCTCCACGAGAGATAAAAGGATAGGATACTCTTAATATGTTTAATATCATACGCCAGCTAATCCGTGACACAAAGAGCCAGAAGCTCCGCACCTTTCTCACACTGTTCGGCATGATATGGGGCACCACTGCAGTGAGCCTTTTATTAGCCTTTGGCGACGGGTTTCATCAGCAACTGGCAAAAGAAAGTGCGGGCATAGGAAACGGTGTGGTGATCGGCTGGCCATCACGAACATCAATGCCATTTGAAGGGCTCAACAAGGGCCGATATATACTGGTAAATGATGAGGATATCCACCTGATCAGGAAAAAGGCTGTTGGCCTGGGTTTTATCTCCAGTGAATATCAATCAGGGATGAAACTCCAGTATGGCACAAAGATACTCTCTGTCGGGGTGGCCGGAATAGAACCTGAATATGGCGAAATCCGCAACCTTATAGCACAGGCAGGAGGCAGGTTTATAAATCCCCTTGACCTTCAGTTGAAAAAGCGGGTGCTCTTCATTGGTAATGAACTGGCCGAACAGGTCTTCGGCAATGTTCCTCCTGTTGGCCGCACTCTGAATCTAAATGGTTCCCCTTTTCTGGTTGTGGGTGTGATGAAAAAAAAGGAACAGAACTCCAATTACAATGGCTCAGACAAGGGCAAGGTCTTTATCCCTGCCACAACATTCAAGATGATGACAGGTCAGAAGTATGTGGGGAACCTTGTCTTTACAGCAACGGATATTGACAGGATCAAAACCCTGATTACTGATGTGCGGCAAATACTGGCAGCACGGCACCGGTTCAGCCCTGATGATGAAGAGGCTGTCGGTTTCTGGGACACATCCGAAAATGCAAAATTTATCAATACACTTATGCTGGCATTCAGGATATTCCTGGGGATGATAGGGTGCCTTACCATGGTAGTAGGAGGAATAGGCATATCAAATATCATGAATGTTGTGGTTGAAGAACGTACAAGAGAGATAGGAATAAAAATGGCCCTTGGCGCCAAACCGCGGTTTATCCTTGGTCAGTTTATGATAGAGACCCTCTCTCTTTCAATTGCTGGCGGGGTTATAGGCATCATAATAACTTATATAATATGCATGACCTTTCCTGTGCTGCACCTGAGCGATACAGTGGGAAATCCAAGGCTATCACCATCCTCAGCTGCTGCCACTGCGCTGGTTCTGGGGTTAATAAGTTTTATCTCAGGCTGGTTCCCGGCGCGTACTGCTGCTAAATTAGACCCTGTAACAGCCATGAAGATGTGAGGAGCCAAATGCATATACCGAGAATAGGATTAATACTCTATCTGTTTTTGAGTTCAACCCGTGTCCAGAAAAAAAGGGCAATACTCACCATTGCATCAATCGCCTGGGGAACCCTCTCCCTACTTCTGCTCCTTGCATTTGGAGAGGGGTTAAGCATCTCAACCTCAACTGCGATGCAGGGTATAGGAAAAGATATTGCCATATTATGGCCCGGGACAACAAGCCTTACATGGCAGGGGCTCCCTCCCGGAAGAGCAATAAGGCTTGAGATAGAGGCAGTTGAACTTTTGAGGGAAAGGGTTGTGAACCTCGCGGACGCCGCAGGGGAGATTCAGAATTTTGGTGTGGGTGTAAAGTATGGCAAGACAGGGACAAATGCCACTATAAAAGGGGTTACCTGGGGATTTGGCGAGATACGCAATCATATCCCGGCTAAAGGCAGCCGTTTCATTGATATCAGGGATGAACATCTACAGCGAAGGGTTGCCTTTCTGGGCGACGAGATTGCAAAAAAGATTTATGGTAATGAAGACCCTGTTGGCAAAGAGCTACTGATTGAAAAGATACCCTACACTGTGATCGGGGTGATGATGCCCAAGGTCATGATGGGGAATTACAACGGCATGGATAAAGACCAGATATGTATACCCATTACCACATTCAAGGCACAGTTTAGCATGGACAGGCTGCAGATGCTTATAATAAAGCCTGATCACCCTGGCCGAATGAAGGGTGTTCTTGAAGGGGTTAACAAGGTGCTCGGGGTAAAATATGGTTTTGATCCCGCTGATAAAATGGTGTTAGGTACATGGGATACGGTCGAATCATCAAAAAGCCGGCGTGATATCATGGTTGGCCTGAAGATATTCCTGGGAATCATTGGGGGGCTTACTCTTATTATAGGTGGCGTGGGTGTCGCCAATATCATGTATGCGGTTGTAAAGGAGCGCACAAAGGAGATTGGTGTTAAAATAGCCCTTGGCGCCCGCAGCACATGGATTACCGGTCCTGTAGTCCTTGAGGGCATGCTTTACACTCTTACAGGTGGCACTATCGGCCTGTTAATGGCCATGGGGGCAATCGTGCTGCTGGGCAATCTCCCTACTGAAGGAAACCAGGCTTTGGAAATGCTTGGAAAGCCAACCCTGTCTATCCCCATAGGCATTGTATCTGCTCTTATACTTGGCATTATTGGCCTTGCAGCAGGTTATTTCCCTGCAAGGCGTGCTGCTTCTATTAACCCTGCGGAGACGCTCCGCTACGAATGAGGTATATATGTTACTGGGAAATTTTTTCAACTCAAAGTCAAATAATCACAAACAGGAAAATGGTGAGGTAATCAGCCTTAAGGGTTTATCAAAGGTTTATGACACAGGAAAGGTGAAGGTTGAGGCACTTAAGGGAGTTAACCTCATGGTGCAGGAAGGTGAAATGGTAGCCATTACCGGCCCATCCGGATCAGGTAAAAGCACACTCATGAACCTTATAGGTTGTCTTGATACTGCCTCATCAGGGAGTTACCTTTTGCGCGGTGAAGAGGTCTCAGGTATGAGCAGGGAAGCGCTCGCCAGTATAAGGAACAGACGTGTCGGGTTTATCTTCCAGAGCTTCAACCTGCTGCCACAGATATCTGCATATGAAAATGTGGAGATGCCCCTTATTTTCGGTGGTATGCCTAAAAAGAACAGGAAGGAAAGGGTTATGGAACTGCTTGACCGTGTTGGTCTTTCGGAACGTATCGACCATAAACCCACAGAGCTTTCAGGCGGGCAGATGCAGCGTGTAGCCATTGCAAGGGCGCTCGCAATGGAGCCTGATATAATACTTGCTGATGAACCGACAGGTAACCTTGACACAGGGGCAGGAAGCGACATCATGAACCTCTTTATTAAACTGTGGGAACAGGGGCGCACCATACTTGTCATCACCCATGACCCGGCACTGGCAAAGAGGGCGCCACGGCAGGTGGAGATACGTGATGGCAACATAACAGAGGACATAAGAAGAAACTGAAAGTGTCAATTAGAAATATTTGACAATAGATACTCATGTGAATAGATTAGGCATCTTTTTTAATGAGAGTTTTACATGTTAGAAAGCGAAAAGAAAAAGATAGGCGAATCTGTTCATAAAAAGTATGGTGCTGAATACCATAATCTTAAATGGATTACAGATAAAGAGGCGCAGGATGCAGAGGCCATGCGTGCAGAGATTATTAATTCACTGAAGGATAATCTCTTATCCGCATACAGTGATACCAAGCCGTATTATCTGGATATATCTCCCGGGTGCCGACACTGCGGCGAAGGCACATGGTCATGCCTTTTTATCAATGGGAAGTGTAATGGCAACTGTTTCTTCTGCCCTTCAGAACAGGATGAGGAAGGCGAACCGGTTACAAATACCCTGCAATTCATCAACCCTTTAAACTATCTTGATTATATAGAAAGATTCGGGATAAAGGGGGTCAGCATAAGCGGTGGCGAACCCCTGATAACCCTCGATAAATCAATCAGCTTTCTATCAGCAGTAACAGGCCGTTTTGGGGATGGAATACACAAATGGCTCTATACAAACGGCATACTCATCACAGATGAGATACTTGGGAGGCTTAAGAATGCCGGTCTTAATGAGATACGCTTCAACCTTGTTGCGCAGGGTTATAAACTGGATAAGATCAAACTAGCATCAAGGTATATAGACACTGTAACAGTGGAGATACCTGCAATACCGGAGGATTATGAACGGTTGTGCGCCCTTTTGCCCCAACTGGTAGAAAGCGACGTAAAATACCTGAACCTGCATCAGCTCAGATGCACACCCTATAATCTTAAAAGATTCATGGAAAGGGGATACACCTTTCTTCACGGCCCTGATGCAACAGTTCTTGAGTCTGAACTCACTGCCTTAAAGGTTATCAAGGCCGCTGCTGATTCGGGCACAGGGCTTCCGATCAACTACTATTCGTATGTTTACAGAAACAACTTTCAGAGAATAAGGGCACGGGAGAGGTCTGCGCTACATATGGTAAAACCATTCGAAGATATTACAACCACAGGCATGATCCGCTGTATCTCGGTAATAATTCCAAAGGAAGAGGCAGAAAGGATCATTGAAGTCTTAAGGGGAGATCATGTGCCTGATACATCCTTTCAGTATGATCCCAAATCAGGCCGGTTTACATTCAAGGGCTATGCAATGAGATATATTGCAGCAGATACACCGGTGACTATCTCCTATTTTGATTCTACCCAGAATGAATCTACATCATACAGAAACCCTTTTAGGGACATCAGACTCAACAGCAGAAAAAAGATTACTGCTGAACGGTGGCGTGCCATACAAGATATCGAGCTTAATGGCGAAGAAAGATTGATATTCATTGATAGATATATTGATAAGTCCGTTTTAAAAACAGAAAAAGTTGAATCAGAAAAATGGGCAGCTATTTCTTCTATGGAAGAGCCCCACAGGGGGTTGCAGGAATACTGGTAAATACTCCGTACTTTCCGTGTACTTGTATTGTTGAAGTGACAGTCTAAAATGAACCGCAAAGACGAAAAGAGCATTAAGAAAAACAAAAATTGTTATTGATAAAATGATATCAAGCCTTTCTCCGTGCTCTCCGTGTCCTCCGTGGTGTAAATTCTTTGCTTAAAACAATATACTGGAAAATTCAAAACCCATAATACAGGATGGATCAAATCATGTCATGCAATGACAGTTTGATCCATCCATGAAAAGTCTACTCCTCCCACTGCTCCATTACCTCCGTCCCATCCAGACCCAGCCCAAAGGGCATCTCACCTTTCAGGCTTGTCATCTTTGCATCAAGAACCTTGACAGGTCCTAAAAATGTAAGTGGGTCATGTGGGCCGTCAAAGAACTGAACTGTAGCAGTCCCCCTTGTATCATCCGGCCCTGGCGCTGCCTCAAGTGGCCCGACACTCGCCTGGGGTGTGTCACAGCCAAGACAAATCATCTGGTTTATTGAAGGTGTGGATAATGATGCGGGAGGTATGCGTCTAACCAGAAGAACCGGTCCCATATCAGGCCATTTTACCTCTGGTAAATTTTTGGATACAGTGTATTCTATCTTCATGAGAGGCACACTCCCCTGATCCTTCATCTTGTTAACCACAACCATCCATCCTGTCTGGCTCTTTGTCCAGGTGATTTCAGCCATCTTCTTTGGCCAGCCATATATTTCACGGCCGGCAATCAAGCCCATATCGCTGTCAATATATTCTATCAGCGTCGTGTTTCCGACCTTGTCTTTCCATTTGACAGGGGCGTTTATTGCCACCTCATGCACATTATATCCCCCTTTTTCCACATCCTGTGTCCAGCCTAAGAGAAGGATAAAGGTCTCTTCATCACCGGCCGGTTCCATTGGCGGCATTGTTGCTTTTTTGAGGGCCCCTTTGGGTGCCTTGCACAGTATCTGAATGGTATAAACATCACTGAAATGGTGAGGCAAGGGCGGATACACAGGTGAAAAGATGGGCGAAGGGATAAAATCAGACCGTTTCGGCGCATCCTTTTTATCCTGTGCATAACCTGTTAAAGAAAAGGCAATAAGAGTAAAAATACCGGCTAATACAAAACATAGATTCCTGATTTTCATTACTACCCCCCTTTTTTAATGGTTAATAATATAAACCCTGTGATTATTTCTTTTCCATTGCACCTACCTGGGCAAAATAATTTGTTATGCCGTCAGGGTCATCAATCCATACTGTTAACAATGAAAACCCGGGAAGCGTGCTGAGTGGCTGATCAATAGTAATACTGCGTTCTTTTGCAAGGTTTTGTACTGCTTCAGCGTTAGAGACAACATACTGTATGCCACCACTGCCTGTATCGGCTGGCAGACCTGAACCGAAACAGCGGAGGCTTATAACTGTTGATCCATGACGAAATGGATATTTTTTACCTTGAAAAATCGCATCCTCTTCAGGGGGCAACTCTTCAAGACCTACAAATTCCCTGTAAAAGGCCCTGCTCTTTTCAAGGTCTGAAACAGATAACCCCACCTCAATTCCCATGCAGGCGGCCTTCTCCGAATCCGGTACAATAACAAGCTCAACCCACTGGCCGTCCGGGTCCTTTAACAGAGCATGACTTCGGGCGGTATCTTTAACAGGGTTAAAAACAGGAACAGCGAGCCCCTGAGACCTGAACCTTTCTTCAAGGGCATGTTTGTCTGTAAAAAAGAATGTCAGGAGACGCACACCGGTTGCTCCCTTTATTTCACCGCGCTGATATGTACGGTTTGAGACAATACCTGAAAGCTTTAGCTGGGAGTCCCCGACCTGGAACCTTGCAACATCTGTCTTTGCGCCAACATTAAAGGTCGTGAGCTGTTTAAAAGCCAGCGCCTTTCCATAAAAATTATACATGGCCTCAGGCTCTGCCTCAAAACGCCTGAAAACATTCATTGAGGGCTGTATTAACAGAGGGCTGACTGATTTTTCTTGAGTTGCCATAACGGTTTGTCCATAAGATGTTGTTAACAGAACGGGAAGTAAAAAAAATACCTTAATAAACTGACAAAAAACATTTTTCATTTTTGATCCTATAGAAAAGTACATTGATGTGCTTAATCGATACAATATTTTTTGCTTTACTACCATATTTATAGAAATGGTCTTAACTGAAAACCATAAACCATTTTTAAAAAGTTATCTGTTTTTTGTCAACCAAATCATTCTTCACACGTTTTAGAAACCAGATAGCAAAAATATAAAACTCATAAAGGAGATTAATATGAAAGCTGAAACAAGAATGGTAATAAGGATGTATATGGCTGTGGCGGTTTTATTTTTCATTTCAGGGACAGCACTCGCTGAATCAGGTGAAGCTATTGATAACAGGCTTGACAAAAAGGGAGAGAGGATTGAAAACCGTCTTGATAAAAAGGGCGATATAATAAATAACAGGCTGGATAACAAAGGTGATCGCATTAATAACAGGCTTGATCAGAAATCTGAGATTGCTCAAGAAATGGGTAAAGAACGCCTTTCAGACAGACTTGATAACAAGGGCGATAGGATAGAGCATCGCCTGGATCAAAAAGGTAATCGTATTGATAAGCGCCTTGACAATAAAGGTGAAAGGATAGAGAGAAGGCTTGATCGAAGAGGCGATCTGATCAACAGGAGAAGGTAAACAAGGAAATGAATCACCTTATACCGGTTTATTAGACAGGGATAACAGGCTAACAGATACCTATGGAGGCATTCCTTAAATCAGTAGAAAAAAAGGCCTTTCGTATCATACAGATTGCCACAGGAGGCGCTGATGATGCACTGGATATTCTACAGGAGAGCATGATGGCATTTGTGCGCAATTATTCAAATAAAAATGAATCGGAATGGCGGCCCCTCTTTTATAAGGTGGTTCAGAACAAAATCAGGGACTGGCTCAGGAAGGAAAAATTAAAAAGGCTGTTTTTTTTCAGCATGCCTGCTCATCAACAGGAAGAATCAGAAATAATGGCTGATCCTATAGATACTGCCCCTGATCTTCAGACAGCAAACCCCCTGACAGGTGCAAAGACCTCTCAGGCAATTGCAAAACTGGATATTATATTAAAACAGCTCCCGCGGCGGGAACAGCAGGTATTTTTATTAAGGGCATGGGAGGGGTTAAGTACCAGCGAGACAGCCACAGCAATGAAATGTACAGAAGGTACTGTAAAAACGCATTATTTTCGTGCACTCAGTAAACTCAAAGAAGAACTTAAAGGGGTATGGCCATGAAAAACGAAAATGAGCTGATTGAAGAGATAAAAAAACACCTGGATCAGGGCATAAATGATCTTGATCCCGGCACCCTTTCAGAAATCAGAAAGTCAAGGATTAACGCCCTGGAACAAAAGAGAAGAGGATGGATGTTAAGGAAATTCCACTTGAGCTGGGTTACTGTTGCTATATTAGTAATGATTGTTGCAGTGAATCTATTCAATACCGGTGACAATAAACAGACACCGCAACTGGCAAAAAAGGCGGAAAGTACACAGGTAACGACTGAAAGCAAGGTTATTTCAGAGCCACCTGCATTTATAGAAAATAACCCGGCTGAAAAAATTGAAAATAAAATGGAAATAATGCCAGATCAGGTAGCCCTTATAGAAATGCTCGCTGATGAAGAAGAGCTGGAGCTGTATGAAAACATGGAATTTTATTCATGGATTGCTGAAGGTGCTAACTTATCAGGTTAAGATAAAACCCTTTGAAAGGAATAAATCATGAACCATATCAGAATATTACATAATATTTTTACAATCTGTGCATATGTTATTTTCGCCTGCATATTTGTATGCCCAGCTGTTTTTTCAGACGACCAGAATATAAAATGGGAAATGCTATCAAAGAAACAGCAGCAGATTCTAAAACCATTCAAGGATGAATGGACAACATTATCAGTTGAGCGTAAGCAGGCCTTGATTAATGGTTCTGAAAAATGGTTTAACATGAATACTTCTGAGCGTGAAAACCTGTTAAAGAGGATTGAGGCATGGAAAAAACTGCCACCTGAGAAAAGGGAACAGATACAAAAGGGATACCAGACCTTCAAGAACCTGCCTGAAGAGAAAAAGGAGAGGCTCAGGGCTGCCAGGGAAAATTTCCGCAAATCATCAAATGAAAGACGTAAACAGCTTGCTGAGAAGTTTAAAAATCTCACCCCTGAACAAAAGAGGCGGATAAGGGATATAATCAGGGAAACATCACCTGAACAGAGACAGAATATTATAAATAAATTCAAATATATGTCACCGGAAGAACGAAAGGCGATCAGGGAAAAAATCAGGCAGAGACGCTAGAACAGCCCCCAGAAAAACATGAGGAATCAGAATAATTCCCAATAATAGTCTGTTCAGGACTCGATATTTCATTCAAACCCTTTAATATTTTATCTTTTATTCCATCTTTCCTGTTGATTTCTTTTACACTTTTTTTTTAAGTTGAAATTAATGTAAAACCATTTTCAGTTTAATATCCTGGATTGGGCAAATGATTTAAAACCTTAAAAAAGGAGTCATTCATGGAAAGAAAACAATCATTGATGGCAATTGGTATTTTGTTTGTTGTTATAACGATTTTTTCATTGTCCTTAAATATATTTGCCCAGGCAAAAAAACCTGCCTTTCCACAGGCGCCGGCAGTCAATTCACCTGAGGTGCTTTCAGACAGGTGTATCATATTCAGGATAATGGCCCCTGAGGCAAATAAGGTAGGCTTACAGAGTTCTGATATATTTGGAATGACTCAAGCAAATTTACAGTTTACAAAAAATAATGAAGGCATATGGGAAGGAAAGAGCGGCCCTCTTGCACCAGGGGCCTACAGGTACACATTTACGGTGGATGGCGCCTCGGTTGTTGACCCGAATAATACTTCAATAAGTGAGTCAAACAATAATGTCTGGAGCATGGTCTATGTGCCAGGCGCAGACTTTATGGAGATGAAACAGGTGCCGCACGGGGCCGTTTCAGAGGTTTACTACTACTCAAAAACCCTTGGAAGGCATCGCCGCATGCACATATATACACCACCGGGATACGAATCAGACAGTAATAGATACCCGGTTTTATACCTTCTTCATGGCGCAATGGATTGTGATGACTCATGGAGTTCAGTTGGCCGAGCAGGTTTTATAATGGATAATCTCATTAATGAAAAAAAGGCAAAACCTATGGTGGTGGTTATGCCTGCTGGCCATACAACAAAGAATTTCAGTATGGGCGGGAGTGTCAGCGCTATGGTCGATGATTTTTCAAAGGACTTTATTAACGAGATTATGCCCTGTGTAGAGAATAACTACCGCGTCTTAACAGACCGCAAAAACAGGGCAATAGCAGGGCTTTCTATGGGTGGCATGCAAACCATTAATATTGCTATGAAAGATCTGACTAAATTCGCATATATCGGGGTTTTCAGTTCAGGGATATTCGGCCTTGGAGGCTCCACACCAGGGCAGAGCCCATCTCCAGACTGGGAAGAAGAGCACAGGGCCATGCTTGATAATAAGTATCTTAAAAAGGATCTTAAACTTTTCTGGTTCGCAACAGGCACAGAGGATTTTTTAATAGATACTTCCAGGGCATCTGTAAAGATGCTAAAGAAACACGGGTTTAAACCAGCATATAAAGAGACAGATGGCGGCCATACATGGGCCAAATGGCGTGACTATCTCCTTGAATTTACACCTGAATTATTCAATTAAAATATATTAATATTTCTGGTGAAGTTTTTTTAAATAACGGTGTCTTTAAAATAAAATTTCCATTGATCTTGTGCAGTCCATCCCCGACTGAAACAAATAAAATCAATGGAATTTTTTTATTGACATTTGGGCTGGAATATAATCATATTACTGAATTTTTTTTTGGACGATTTAACAACTTTTAACAATGTTTTTACTGAGTAATAAAATGAAGAAAAATAATGGTTTACCGAAATTTAACTCCGATATATTTTACCCTTGGGTACTTTCCATAACGTTAATAATAT
The DNA here is from genome assembly GCA_964643755.1 of uncultured Desulfatiglans sp. GTDB lineage: Bacteria > Desulfobacterota > DSM-4660 > Desulfatiglandales > HGW-15 > JAAZBV01. Next base: position 14,573 of record CAZXUA010000042.1, read on the forward strand.
CTCTAATGCTTATGTGGTATCATTTCAATTATACAGATGATTTGGTAAAAGATTACAATGAACAGATCATGGGAAAATTGTTGCCCACAAAAAGTATTCTCGCCGTTGGTGTATCACTATGGACAATCTTTTTGATAGGAATAAGGATCTGGTTTGCGTGGCACTACCGGCCATACAAACCTGTATGCGACAAAAAATTACCTTCAGTAACAGTTATTATTCCTGCCTATAATGAAGGGGCTCAGGTTTTGCACACTGTGCGATCTGTTGTAGCCAGCGATTATCCCCCTGAAAAGATGCAGATTATCTGTGTCGATGACGGTTCAAAGGATGATACATGGGATTGGATGCAGAGGGCAAAAAAGGAATACCCTCACAGGGTAAGGCTGATAAGGCAGCCCTTCAACAGCGGTAAGAGGCTTGCTTTGAGAGAAGGCTTTATCAATGGAAAGGGATCAGTATTTGTTACCATAGATTCTGACTCTGAGATCTTACCTGACACCCTTCGCCAGATGGTAAGCCCGTTTGTGCTGGACCCGCGTGTGGGCGGGGTTGCAGGTAATGTCCGGGTGCTCAATACCGCAGAGAGCCCGATTCCCAAAATGCTTGAGGTATCATTTGCCTATGCCTTTGACTTTATACGTTCAGGACAGAGTGTATATGGCGGCGTTTTCTGCACACCTGGGGCTCTTTCAGCATATCGCGCTGATGTAGTAAGGGCAAACCTCTCCACATGGATCAACCAGACATTCATGGGTAAACGTGCGACCATTGGTGAAGACAGGGCTCTTACCAACCTGATCCTTCGTATGGGTTATCGGGTAGTCTATCAGAGAAAGGCAATCGTAAACACCAAGATACCTTCTGCATATACAGGATTAAGGAAGATGCTGCTCAGATGGGCCCGCAGTAATGTAAGGGAAAATCTTGTCATGTTCTCATTCATAACAAAACGTTTTCGCCCCTATGACTCAGGAAGCAACTGGATACGTCTTTTCAGCGTTACACAACTCTTCCGCCTTACATTTGGGGAGGCATGTAAATTTGCAGTGCTTGCACAACTTATCATGAACCCGGTTCCAACTCTTGCACTTATATCTATTGGCTGTCTGGTAAGCGCCATTTTGCCATCAATTGTATACCAGAAACAATATCACAGCATGTTCGGATGGCAGTGGGCTCTTCCCTTCTCCTTTTACTGGGTATTTGCCTTGAGCTGGATACCGCTCTGGGGACTTTTTACAGCAGCCCGTACAGGCTGGCTTACCCGTGAGACAGTTGTCACACCTGATCCGAAAAAAACGATCGATGTCCCGCAGACTCATGGTGTCAGAGGTCTTGTTTCAAAGGCCGCATAGCCTGAAGGCCATTAACCTGATTCAGCAAATCTAATAAAAAAGGCCTGCCCCTTTGTAAGAGGGGGCAGGCCTTTTTATTCTTTTATTTAATACTAACCTAATTTACCTTTGGATTTGAGCACCTCGGCAACGCCTTTCAGCCCGAGTTTTTCAAGTGTAGACTGTTTGGGGTAACCGGAATCCTTGTTCCATCCCTCAATTTCATAAAAGTAAGTTTTGAACTTATCAACACCCTCTTTTGTGAGATAGAGCTCCTTGCAATTCTTCCATTCCCATTTCTTTCCGTCAAATATGGGTTTCTCTGCATCAAAACCACAATATGATGCCCCGGGTCTGTAGTAATAACCATTAAAATTCTCCATGCTCTTATGCCTGCCCTGCAATGCAAAAATTGCCCTCTTAAGGTTCCATGCACGGCGACCTATCTCCAGGCCATCCTGAAATGTATGATTTCTGCCTGTTATAGCATTGAGATATTTTGGTTCAGCCTCCGGTGTATGGCCATAGCCCTTTGGATGGGCAGCGCTGAAGAGCTTTGCATAACCCCAGTCACAGAAACCGATCGACTCTTTATAATAGGTCCAGTAATGCATACGCCATGCAACAAACTCTGCCTTATGTTTAGAGAAGACCCCTGTTTCATATGCCTGTTTGCCTTCCCAGCTGAAATCAAACCAGTAATGGTTATTGCCGGTTGTTCGTTCTGCCAGCACCTTTACATAATCCTCACAGCTCCATTTTTTACCGCCGCCACCGCCCATGCCACCAAAACCGGCTGATGGATTTGCCATACCCATATCATGGCTGTTTATATCCCTTGAATCGAGCAGGTTTCCATATGCCCAGTCAACACCAGGCATTGACCAGTGATCCATGAAACCCCATGGGGTTTGTCTGCAAAGGGTTTCGAAATCAGCAGTCCTGCCCAGTTTTTCACAGAAGCGTGCGGTTCCCTCAGCCAGCAGATCACCAATACCGGATCTTCTTGCAAGGGCAATACCGTAGATCTCCATAAACTCTTCTGTTGCAAACTTGTTCATATTGAGCGGGGCCATATCAATTTTGGTGTTAGGCCCAATAATGCCCATGTCATACATCTTCTTCATATACCAGCCCAGTGCAGAATATGCAGGCACCTCAGGCTGAATAGGAAAGGATGGATTATGGCTTGTGGGGAATGACATCGGCCCCATAAAGCATGTCTCCATGCCGTTTATGCCTAGCTTCTGGATGATATCTGTGCCCTTCTGGTTTAGCTTTGACATGGTATCCCTGTCCATGCCGTTTGCATCCTGTGGTGTAAGACTGAACCATGTTGACTCGGCGCAATCATCAGAATCCTGGCTATGCGCCCTGTCACGATTGTGGCATTTTCTCTGATGGCCGCATCCGATACATGCTGAACTTACAGAAGCAGGGCCAAACCCGCCAAATCCTGGGCCTGAAGGCCAGTTCTTTTCAACCCATTCCCTGGCATCCTTTAATGCCTTGGGGTCAGCAATTTTTATCCCTTTTGTGCCGATAACGGCTATCGCCTTCAGATTCTTGGACCCGAAAACGCCGCCAAAACCACCCTGACCTGCGCCGCTTCCGCCGCCATGAACCAGTGAAGCAACCCTGGTCATATTCTCACCGGCAGCCCCGATTGTAACAATAGCAGGTCTCTGGAGAGTATATCTGTCATCAATCTCCTGCCATTCCTTGCCATAGCGGATACCCGACTTTTTCCATATCTGCTCTTGGCATTTCCATGAATCAAGCCCCCACAGGTCTTTTGCGTCTTCTATGGTGACCTTGTCATCTACAATATTAATATATACCGGAGATTCGGCGCGGCCTATCACTGCCACACCATCCCACCCGGCCATTCTCATGAAGGTGGCAAACATGCCCCCAAAGTTACTGTGGGAAAACCACTGGATCGGATAACACTGGGGTGACAAACCTGAAACGCTTGTCCTTGCGCCCCAGGGAACCCCTGTACCGCTTACAGGGCCTGTCATGAGGGCAACCATGTTTTTTGGGTTGAAAGCATCCTGGATATCCCAGTCCCCGGGCGCTACACAATAGTCCCAGAAAAGGGCTGTGGCCATACCATGACCACCACCATATGGTTCATATTTTTCTGTATCCAGAGCCCTAATCTCTTTGTTGGTCAAATTTACTAAAAGTATCTTTCCACCGTATCCTGGCGTTGTCATATTAATTCTCCTTTCCTTTACTAGTGGTTAGACTTTGCCTTGGGAGCACCCATGAAATTCGGCATGGGCTTCCTGGGCGGCTGAAGGTTACGGTCATATCCTCCTATATCTTTCTGGTCCGGCAGTTCTGTGACAACCTTTAAGGCATTTGCCACGCAGGCCTCAACACAGGCCTGAGAGCCATTGATACCGCCTTTTTTATTGTAATAGGGGGTGTCAGTACAGAGGTCACACTTCATGGCCTTTCCTGTAACATGATTCCATATGGGTCTGTGGGGAATTACAGGACATGAGTTTATGCAGGTCTTGCATCCAATACACTCTTCGGCGTTTATCATACGTACATTTCCATTTTCTTTGCTGATATGACATGCGCCGGTAGGGCAGTTAATTACACATAAAGGCTCAGGACACTGCCTGCATTGGTTGATCTGGATATCAGCAGGATATGATTCAAGAACCGCCCTGTGAACCTGAATCCTTGCGAGTGAAAGATTTGCCTGTCCTTCATGGACAATAGAACATGCAATCATGCATCCATAACACCCTGCGCAGTTTTTGCTGTCGCAGATCAGATACTTCGCTGAAAGCGGATATTCTGTCTTTTCCTGCGCCTCACTCGATAGCGGGGCACATACTGCAAGGGCGCCTCCAGCTACAGCTACCCCTCCAATGGCTAGAAAATCGCGCCTTGAGAACTCCTTTTTTTCCGTATTATCGGGTACCTTGTTTTTGTTTTTTGCCATTAACAATACCTCCTATGACCGCTTAAGTAGCGTCAATAACCTGTAGTTATTACTAATATAAAACCTGTCCAGAAGATACCCAGGGTATTTTGAGAACAGTAAAAATTAGCCAGGATACACGACGCCATAATTAATAAATCCCTATCTCAAGTTATGTTAATATAAAAATATGCACATCCAGTGTCAAGACAATAATTCATAAATATAAGGATATTCTGGCTAAAAAATCACGATGAAAGTAAATAATTGAGCAGACTTAAACAGGATTTTAACGAAGAGGTTCATTTTTTGTTTGAAAACAGGTAATTTGTTAATTTTTAAGACTTCAGCTATCAGCAATCAGCCAATTTGAGTGTACTTATAGCTGAATGCTGAATGCTGAAAGCTGAAGGCTGAAAGTTGAGCACTACCTCACTATCTGCATCTGGTCAGAAATACCCTGCTCATATGTGCTCCAGCCGGAATTCATACCAAAGGCGCTTCGGTGAAAAATAGCCTCGATCCTCCGGATCATGCCGTTTTCTATCTTGAAGAGCTCTGCGAGCTGCCATGTCCAGTTTATATCATGGTGATCAAAGAAACCGAATGCAAAGACGATCCCCCTTTCACGATCCACTGCAACAAACCTGCGGTCTCTGATACGTGTAACAAAATTCAAAAGACCGGACTCAAACTGCTCCTTGCAACCCCATGATGCAGAATACATCTTTGCTGTCTTTGGATCAGGGCGCTCCTGCCCTGCCGGTACAGGCACGTTTGTGCTGGGCATCCCGTTTTCAAGCCTGTGACAGTCATCACTGAATGGGTAATAACCCTTTCCATCATTCTTCTGCATCCCTGTAAAATAATAATTGGCAGTCTTTATCATCTCTTCGCGGGAAGGACGTTTATCTTCAGGAATCAACTGGGAATAAACCTCATGGGGCTTACCAAGCTTCTCCACACTCTCGCCTGTAGGAGGGAATGACATCCCGCCCTGACCGCCACCCATTGAGTTTCCCTCAGGGCGTATAACAAGCTGCTCTGCCTCTGTAATTTTATCATTCACAATCTTAAGGCGTATGGCAACCGCAACAAGGGGACTTTGTCCATCTTTACCGGCTGCACCTTCACGTGCAGTACCGATAAATGCCACCTGCTGGGTCTCTATATCAGGCACATAAAATTTATATTTACCAATCCCTGACATATTTACCCAAAGACCTTCACCCCCAAGGGGAAGCCTAACACCGTTTTCTGTGAATTTGCAGTCCCTTGCAAACAGATCAAGACTCGGATCATTATTGAGCATTGCCTCCATATACCTGTCTATGTATTTTTCCAGACAGGCCCGATCGCACTCCCTGGCAATGACATTTCCGAATAAAAAAATGGAAAACATAAAAAAGAAACCTGATAACAGCACCATTTTTTTAAGCATAAGATATCTCCTTTTATGATATTTAATTAAAACTACCTCTTTTTATTGATCAGAAAATTTTTCAGAAGGTGACAACAGGTTAACCACAGGTTCGGCTACCTGCTGGCAAGGGAGTATAGGGAGATAACCATACCCTGTCAAGGCAAATAGCCCAAAATAATCAGGAACAGGAGTGACAATGTTTTTTTAGAAGCCTCTTGATTTAATATCAAATAAAGAGATAAATTGAACCCATATGGGATAAGCCCACATTCAATGAGGAGAGATCATGGATATAACAGGATATAAAAACTGACTGCAAGGATGAACGACTCCATAGCGACATCAAACTACTTTATCTCAAATCTTGAAAAGTAAAGCAATGCAGCGTTCATTGAATATTATTGGCTTTTTTTGGATCAACAGGTGTGTTATTAAGGGATTTGATTATATTCTGTAGTATTATGTTGTAAATATAAGTTGTTTAACCGGAGGTTTTAATGGCAGCACATCTGACAGAAAAGGAAAATTTTTTGCGTGTGGCACGGGGTGAAATGCCTGAGTATGTGCCCGTTGTATCTAAAAAATCATTAAATGATCCCCCCCTTATGGCGATCTGTGACCCGGCTATAATAGGTGATTTTCGCGGCCCAAAGGGCGGTTTTGATCCCTGGGGTGTCCCATTTGTTGTTAGCGATGCTGTAGATTTTACAGCAATGCCAAAGGCAAGTGATTTTATACTCACCGATATCACAAAATGGCGGGATGTAATAAAGGCGCCTGATTATTCAGGGTTTGACTGGGAGGCCGCTGCAAAGGCGGACTGGGCAAAGTACATTAAAGACCCTGATGTAACCTCCCTTACCATAAGCGGGTTTGCGGATATCTTTCAGCAGTTTGTGGGTATGATGGGTTTTACGCAGGCATTAATGGCGTTATATGAAGAGCCTGAAGAGGTTGAGGCGCTCTTTGATTACATGCTTGACCATGCCCTTTATATTACAAAAAATGTTGTCCACTATTATAAACCGGATGGCTACTACCTTCTTGATGATACTGCAACACAGATGAACTCCTTTATCTCACCCGCCTTGTTTGAAGAGCTGCTTGTGCCAAGGTATAAAAAGTGCCTTGATATTGCAAGGGATGCAGGTATCCCGATCTTTTATCATAATTGCGGCAAGTGCGAAAAGCTGCTGCCATCAATGGTAGAGATAGGTGTTGCAGTATGGGACCCTGCCCAGACTATGAATGACCTACCTGCCATTAAAAAGAGGTTCGGACGCAGTCTGGCTATTAATGGCGGTTTTGAATACATGATGCCTGACACATGGCCAGAGTTTGATGAGGAGGAGGTAAGAAGTGAGGTCAGAAAGACCTTTAATATGCTTGCACCTGATGGTGGTTTTATGTTTCAGGGCGGTGTGAAGTCACTTAACTTTAAAGACCCTGCTGTACAGAGGATAAATGCGGTTATTGTTGATGAGGCTGAAAAGCTGAGCAAACAGTATTACAGATAGGCAGGATTCTTGTCCGGCTATCTTGTTACGGCATAATTTTTGACGAAGACAGATACTTTATTAACAGTGGGTTATAACCCGCAGTAGAGACATGTTTTGTCTCTACATATATAACGGCAAGGAATAAACCCTGACCCTACAATAATCTTGGTACCCGAATATAAAAAAGCGGAGGTAATTAATTACCCCCGCTTTTTTAAATTATAAAAGTTGTTAATCAAAATACCATGTACGTTTGATTGTAAATGCCCATTCTGCCGGCCTTCCGGGTTGTGCATTGTTAATACCTGCATCATCAACAAGGCCAAAAATGGTCTGATAATAGTATTTATCAAAAACATTGTTATTTTCCAGGCTGGCCTGCCATTTAAGATCTTCCGAACGCCATGTCAATCGTGTGTTAACCAGGTAATAGCTATCAATTGTAGTTCCCGGAAAATTATTGGGGTTTGTCTGCATATCGTCCTGCCATGCAATATCAGCCCTGTATGTCAAATCGCCCCATTTGCCAAGGAACCACCTGTATTGAGCGCCAACATTCCATTTAAATTCAGGCGTGTATAATGCACGGCCATTTGGATCAACATCCGCAGTAGGATCTAATTTGGTGTATTTATAATCTATATAGGCAAATGAGAAATCCGTTGATAAGGACCTTGTTGGATTCCACATACCTTCAATCTCAATACCCTTTACCTCTGCGTCGCCAACATTTCTCTGAGCTCCGCACGGCTCCTGTTGACCAGGAGGAGCCCAGTCGCACAGGGTTACAAAAAGTTGGATGTCTGAGTATTCGTTGTAAAATGCCGATGCATTCAGGCGCAGTTGATCAAAGAGTGTGCTTTTTATACCCACTTCATAGTTGGTAAGCTCCTCCGGATTAAAATAGTAATTTTCTGCCTGAGAGCGGAAGAATGGACGGGCGTTGTTACCTCCCATTCTGTATCCGGTAGCAATCTGGCCATATACCATAACCTTTTCAGTAATATCATAATCAAGGGCTATACGATAATCAAAGCTGTCGCTGGAATAGGAAGTGGATGTTCCGTCCAGTCCTGAGACACCACTGTTGGCAGGGTTACCATATTCCCAGAACCAGAAGGTATTCTGCGCCTCAGGCAGTGTGCCGTCAGGATTATGGCGATGCCAGGTATAGCTCTTTTTATCCTTGGTATAACGGGCGCCAAGTGTCAGGTCCATGCGATCGGACAGATGAAGGCTTGCCTGCCCGTATACAGCCTTACTGGTTGAAGGTGTTATGTCAGGCCCGTGAAGGAAATCCAACCCGGCATAGGGCAAATCAACACGAGCATCCTCATTGGTCTCCTTGTCAAGGTAGAATACGCCTAATGTTGTATCGGCAAACTCATCAAACAGGGTTGCGTTTAACCTGAGTTCCTGTGTCCACTGCTCATGGACCATCCTTTCCTGCAATAACTGTATTGTAAGCGGTGACCCATCTACATCATGCCCAAAGATGTTGGTATACTCACGGTATGAGGTAATTGACTTAAGGGCAACCTTTTCATTTATTTCATAATCTATGCTAAGTGTGTAATCCTTGGATTCCAGGTGATTTACAGGAGGAATAACAACCGGTTTATAATTGCTGAGATCCTCTCCCGGATTGCCACCCTGAAAAAGAGGATCAGGCGTAGTTAAACCCGTGTCTATATAAGTTGAATAGTTGTAATATTTTCCTGGAGTTGCAAATCGGTTGTCATGAGGGACATCAATCCCGGCATCATAAACCCCATTACGGTTGGCATCATAAAAAACAGGTATGGTTACACCGGAAGTGGGATTAAATCGCGGGTTATTGGGAACAGTGCTGGCAAATGGAGGAGATACCGGCCCATTGGGTGAATACCAAGGGAAATTTGATCCTCCGTTATCCATCGCACTGATAAGAATACTGGGCTGCGCCTCTGATTTATCGTTTACCATATTGGTTGAAAAATTAACTTCCAATTTATCATTCGGCATCCAGCGCAGGCTTAAGCGACCGGCTGTCACGCTTTGTCCGCCCTCAGTTCCAAGTACACAACTTGCACCTTGTATAAGTGTAGGCAAAGCGCTTTCAGGATGCATGCATTTATAATCATAGCGAGTGATATAACCATCCCTTGATTTAGAAACACCGGCAATACGCATAAAAAGATTATCAGTGATTGCGAAGTCAGCAGCGCCCCTGACATCCAGGCGATCAAAGCTGCCACCAGTCAATGAGAAAAAGCCTTCACCCTTGCCTTCCGGTTTGCGGGAGAAGAGCTTTATTGCACCACCAAGTGCGTTTCGACCGGCGAGTGTACCCTGGGGACCACGTAAGACCTCAACACGCTCCAAATCAAGGAGGTCAAGGATATTCCCTGTAATGGTTGCATAATAGACATCATCCACATAAACGCCAACACCTTCCTCCACCGAAGGGTTAAAGTCAACCTGCCCGACGCCCCTGACAAATGCAGTGAGTGCGCTGCCATAACCAGCATTTCCGGGTCTGAGTGACACATTCGGCGCCTGCATGGTGATCTGATCAATAGTAATCTGGTTCTTCATCTCCAGCTTATCAGAACTGTATGCTGTGATAGCCAGAGGTGTATCCTGTAATGATTTCTCACGGAACTCTGCTGTTACTACTATCTCTTCAAGTGTGAAATCCTCATCAGAAGAGGCCTTTTTTTCTTCCTCTCCAAAGGCCGCACCGCAGTAAAAGAGCAGGCTTAAGGCTGGTAAAAATAACAAAATGTGTTTGAACAATGTGATACGATTTAAAGCTTTCATAAAATCCCCCCTGATAAAAAATTAATGTTATATTGCCTTTAAACCCCTGATATGACCAAACTCTGAAAATGGGCATAAAATGGTGATTTAAAGAGCTGTTAAAAAGCCGCAATGCGACTAAAAAACAGGGTAAATCTGAAAACTAAAAAAAATATTTTAATAAAGGTGATGCAAAACTATTTAAGTAAAACTGCTATAACTGCCAACCTGCATTACATCAGTGTCTCAGCAAGTATAAATGGCTGATAAACATCCTTTTTACACAATTTGTTTTGCTTCTTATAAGAAAAGACTGTTAGACGGGATTTTTATAGGTAAATGCCCTTTATGTGTCAAGTGAAATTTATGAAGAGAGCCGGGTTGGACAAATTGAGCCTGTTCAATACTTAAATAATCTATAAAAACAACATAATACAAACGGTAAAAATAAAGTTAACTCAAAGATATGGCCTTTCAGCTTGTCATTAGGCTGGAGAGTGACTTTTTTAAAAAAAGTTAACTCAAAAAAGTGCTGTTTCAGGCATCAGGTTAACTCAAAAAGATAGGCTCTTAAGCTCTTCGAAAATATTAAGTATTTTATGATTTTCCAATGATTGCATTCAGTTCGTACTCTATTTCAATATTGAACACCAATATTGAACAGGAGGAGTATGAATATGGTCCATTTTCAACTTTCTTTACCAGGCATAGCCAGAAATTTTAATGAACTAACAACACAGGAAAAGGAATTCATTGAATATTTTTCTACCATAGGCCTTGGGTGTATCTCCCCAGTACTTGACTGCTACTCAGGCATAGGCCCTAAAGGTTATGAAACAGCTCTAATACTCGCCCGCATTATCAAGATCAAAGAACCTATTCTTTCTTACAGGCAACTGGCTATGGAATTGAAGAAGAATGATCTGTACCGGTTTATCACCAGAAATACACAGCCATCACATAATACGTTCAACACCCTTAGAAAAAGACTTGGAATAGAAGGTTTTATTGAAATCCATAAACGTTTTGTTAAAAAAGCAAATGATTTAGAACTACTTGAACCTGAAATCAGAGAACTCCCAAAAAACAGAAGAAAAGGAGTTATTGTTGTTGCTGATTCAACCTTTCTGATTACAGCAGGCTCTACAATGGGATAGAAAGATGCTAATGGGCAGTGGCATTTTAAAGACCCGACTGCTGCTTTTTCAGGGAAAGGACATCATAAGCATAAGTACCCGGTTGGGCATAAGGCTCATTGTCTGAGGACCGTTAGCGGCATTCCATTGGTTACCATTATATCTCTTGCCAATGAATCAGATCAGGATTATGTCATCCCTCTGATTGAAGAATTAAAAGCTCGCTTTCCATACATTCAAGCATCCTATGTCATTCTGGATAGAGAATACGATACAGAAGAAATCCATCATGATATTTATGAGTTCTTTGATATTATCCCGATCATAATCAGAAAGGAAATGGTTTACCCAAAAGGCTTCAATAGCGAAGGTTACCCTTTATGCCCATTCGATATACCAATGAGAAGGAGAGGGATTGAATAAATGCAAAAAAAGGTCCAAATTTGCCTGCTTCAAGTCATGCCTGAAGGATAGTCAAGCCTTACTGTTTAAATGTGAGTATACCAAAGAAAAATACAAACATGGATACACTTGTTATACCTATTTCTTAGATGGTTACAGTAAATATGGCCCCGCATTACCACACAGCCAGATATATAAAATCTTGAAACCTTTAAGAACCGGAATAGAAAGGACTTTTGACCTTGTCAAAGAGAACCGATATCGGATGGAATCTTCAAACTTCTATAAGGGTATTGATAATGTGACTATCCATGCTATAGAACATGACATCACCTTGACCCATGATATTATCTTCGATTATATCAAAACCGGAAAAATCAGCCCTGTCTTAAATTTGAATTATTGAACAGGCTCAAATAAAAGACGCTGATTCTTCTGGATAGTTTGGTAATTTTTTTAAAAGCTACCTCCTTATTATTCTGCCCTTCTGGAAAAATTGAACCCCTTTTTTTAAAATACCCAGATCCTGATTTAGAGTAACAATATATGAAGATTCCATCGACATATCTGCATCAAGGCCAAAATCAAGATCAATGGTAATATATCTGCCTGGATCGACTGCATCCCCGAATTTATCCGTAACAGCAATACCTTTTATTCTTACAGCAGATTTGCCTGCATCAGGTAAAACCGTAACAGTGAACATCTCTTTGCTGATATCCTTTTCATTAACCATCGAACCCTCTCCCATATCAAGAATGAGCCTTGTTATTGAGAGACCATAATCCTGTTTTTTCAAGATCCTTGTGAAGGCACCAGTATATGTATCTGTATCAGACCGGGCAAACAGGGTCGGACATATAAAAAATTGAATTAGCATAAAGACTATTATTTTACTCATAACCAGTACCCGACAAAAAGTTAAACAACTCATGATTAAATGAACAACAAACAATCATAACTAAGGGAACAAGAAAATACTAATATAGCGATATAGGGCTTATTATAATTTCA
>CAZXUA010000043.1:0-27021 GCA_964643755.1 uncultured Desulfatiglans sp.
ATCCTACACTCTTTCCCTACACGACGCTCTTCCGATCTAGCATGAATACAGCAGAAAAGGTGCGCCTTGCGACTCAGCTTGAAAAACTTGGTGTGGATGTTATTGAGGCAGGGTTTCCAGCGGCATCTCCGGGTGATTTTGAGGCGGTTCAGGCAATAAGCCAGAAGATGACAAAAACCCAGGTTGCAGGTCTTGCCCGCACCTCAAAGGATGATATAGACAGGGCATGGGGGGCAATAAAAGAAGCAGCCCATCCCCGGATACATACCTTTATTGCTACATCTGATATCCATCTGAAACACAAACTAAAGATGGACAGAGATCAGGTCTTGAAAACTGCATATGATTCTGTGAAATATGCGAAGTCTCTCACAGATAATGTGGAATTTTCCGCAGAGGATGCATCCAGAAGCGACAGGGATTTTTTATGCAGGGTGCTTGAGGCAGCCATAGATGCCGGAGCAACAACTGTTAATATCCCGGATACAGTGGGCTATGCGCTGCCGAACGAATTCGGGGAGTTAACAAGCTATATAAAAGGCCATACGAAAAATATCAACAGGGCAATTATCAGTGTCCATTGCCATAATGACCTTGGCCTTGCCACGGCAAACACCATGGCAGGGTTGATAGCGGGAGCAAGGCAGGCAGAGGTTACAATAAACGGCATTGGCGAAAGGGCAGGTAACACCAGTCTTGAAGAGGTGGCAATGAGTATTCATACCAGAAAGAGCCTGCTTAATCTTGATACCATCATTAATACACAGGAGATAGTGCCTACGAGCAGACTGGTATCCATGATTACCGGCATAGTTGTTCAGCCAAACAAGGCCATCGTGGGGGCTAATGCATTTGCCCATGAGGCTGGGATACATCAGGACGGCGTGCTCAAAAACAGGATGACCTATGAGATTATGGAGCCTGCCACAGTAGGTTTAACATCCAACAGACTGGTGCTGGGTAAACATTCCGGCAGGCACGCCTTTCGCGATAAACTTAATGACCTTGGTTATGACCTTTCAAAAGAGGAGATAGACAGCCTGTTTATTAAAATGAAAGAGCTGGCTGATAAAAAGAAGGATCTGCTTGATGAAGATATTGATGCGCTGGTTGCAGAGGAGCATCTCAGGGTCCCTGATATTTACAAGCTCGATTATCTGAATGTGGTGAGCGGCACTGTCACCATACCCACTGCCACAGTTATCCTGATTATAGAGGGGGTAAAGACTCAGAGCTCAGGTTTCGGTGTTGGCCCAATAGATGCAACCTTTAACACCATCGCAAAGATGACAGGGACAAAATCCAATCTTGTCAGGTTTTCAGTAAACTCCATTACAGGAGGTTTGGACGCTCAGGGTGAGGTTACAGTAAGGTTGCAGGAAGATGGGATACTGGCCCTTGGAAAAGGGACAGACCCTGATATTATAACTGCCGCTGCAAAGGCATTTGTAAACGGTTTAAACAGGATAAGATATCTGAAAAGAAATCCTTCCATAGATGCACAGGAACGAAGCTTATAAAAAAGGAGAAAAATTAAAATGGGAATGACCATTACTGAAAAGATACTTGCAGCCCATTCGGGAAAAGATAATGTTAAACCCGGTGATCTGCTCCAGGCAAAGGTTGACCTTGCGCTTGCCAATGATGTTACTGCACCTCTGGCAATAAAGGTCTTTTATGAGGTTGGTAAAAGCGATGTCTTTGACAGGGATAAGATTGCCCTTGTGCCTGATCACTTTGTGCCCAATAAGGATATACCCTCAGCAGCACAGGCAAAGATATTGAGGGATTTTGCCCGAAAGCACAGGCTAAAATATTACTTTGAGGTTGGTGATATGGGCATTGAGCATGTTATTCTGCCTGAAAAGGGGCTTGTTATACCTGGAGATCTGGTGATAGGCGCAGACAGCCATACATGCACATACGGCGCTGTAGGCGCCTTTTCAACAGGTGTTGGCAGCACTGACCTTGGCGTAATAATGGCTACCGGTGAGGTATGGCTCAAGGTGCCTCCATCAATAAAGGTAGTGTTTAAAGGTAAACTTAATAAGTGGGTAGGCGGAAAGGATCTTATAATATACCTGATCGGGAAACTCGGTGTTGAGGGGGCCAATTACAGGGCAATTGAATTTTCAGGGCCTGTTGTAAAGGAACTCTCAATCGAGAACAGGCTTACCATGTCAAACATGGCAATAGAGTGCGGGGCAAAGAACGGTATCTTTGAGGCGGATGAGATAACCATGAATTATGTCAAAGGCCGGACATCCCGTAAATCTGTTATATATAAGGCTGATCCTGATGCAAAATATGAAACGGAGATTGTGATAGATGTTTCTGATATCGGCCCGCAGGTGGCATGGCCCCATACGCCTGATAATGTTAAGCCTGTCTCTGAGTCAGGCAGTGTAAAACTGGATCAGGTATTTATTGGTTCATGCACCAACGGCAGGCTCGAAGACCTGGTTCAGGCGGCTGAGATATTAAAGGGAAGAAAAAAGGCGGATGGTTTGAGGCTTATTGTGATCCCAGGCTCTCAGTTGATCTACAAACAGGCCATACAGCAGGGGATAATTGAGACATTTCTGGACGCGGGGGCAACAATAGGGCCCCCTACATGCGGCCCCTGTCTCGGAGGGCACATGGGGATACTGACAAAAGGTGAAAAATGCGCATCCACAAGCAACAGGAATTTTCTGGGCAGGATGGGCGATATAGGCAGTGAAGTCTATCTGGTAGGGCCGGCTGTTGCTGCGGCATCAGCTATTCTTGGCCGTATAGGCTCACCTGAAGAGTTATAAACCGGAAAGGAGAATATTATGAATATAAAAGGAAAGGTCTGGAAGTTTGGTGACAATATAGATACTGATGTAATTATCCCTGCCCGGTTTCTGAATGTCTCTGACAAGGATATACTTGCAAAGAACTGTTTTGCGGATCTGAGGCCTGAATTCGGAAGCAGCGTCGCAAAGGGAGATATTATAATAGGCGGCAGCAATTTCGGGTGCGGTTCATCCAGGGAGCATGCCCCTCTTGCAATAAAGGCAGCAGGGATAGGTGTTATCATTGCAAAGAGTTTTGCCAGGATCTTTTACAGAAACGCCTTTAACATTGGTCTTCCCATCCTTGAGTCAAAAGAGGCTGTGGATGCAATGCTGGATGGTGATACTGTAAGTGTCGATCTCATCACAGGCGAAATAACAAATGTGAATAAAGGAGAAAAATACCCGGCTAGCCCCATACCGGATTTTATGAGGGCGATAATAGACGCAGGCGGTCTGGTTGAGTATGTGAAGAGACAATGATCAATGAACAGTGATCAATGATAACTGATCACTGACAATTGAAAAGGGGGTGGTTATCATCAAGATTAAAGGTGCTGAGATATTAATAAAGGCCCTCGAAGACGAGGGTGTGGAGATAATCTTTGGATTCCCAGGCGGGGCCGTATTAGACATCTATGATGAGCTGATAAAGAGTGAAAAGATAAGGCATATACTTGTGCGTCATGAACAGGGCGCAGTGCATGCGGCTGATGGATATGCAAGGGCTATCGGAAAACCCGGTGTCTGTCTTGTTACTTCAGGGCCTGGCGCTACCAACACGGTTACTGGTATTGCTTCTGCATACTGTGATTCAATTCCAATGGTTGTGCTCACAGGACAGGTAAATACCAGTCTTATAGGAAATGATGCGTTTCAGGAGGTGGATATTGTAGGCATAACACGTCCATGCACAAAACATAATTACCTTGTGAAGGATATTAAAGACCTTGCAAAGACTATCAAGGAGGCCTTTTATATAGCAACCACAGGCAGGCCTGGGCCTGTTCTTGTGGATATCCCAAAGGATGTTGTTCAGGCATTTGCCGAATACAAACCTCTGAAGACCATAAAAATGAGGTCATATAACCCGACCTATGAACCCAATATGAAACAGCTTGACCGGGTTGTTGAGATGGTCAAAAACTCCAAAAGGCCTCTCATATTTGCTGGAGGAGGGATTATTCTCTCAAATGCTTCAAAGGAGCTGATCAAATTTGCGCGCAAGATACATGCGCCTGTAACGACCACCCTTATGGGTCTTGGTGCCTTTCCTGCCTCAGATCCTTTATGGCTCGGTATGCTCGGTATGCATGGCACCTATGCTGCTAATATGTCAACCGCCCAGTGCGATCTTCTTATTGCAGTGGGTGTGAGGTTTGATGACAGGGTTACCGGTAAAACAACAACCTTTGCATCAAAGGCAAAGATAGTTCATATTGATATTGATCCAACGTCAATAAGCAAAAATATCCCTGTTCATACACCGATCGTTGGTGACTGTAAAATAACCCTTGAAAAGCTGAACGGACTTCTTGAAACAGAAGATATGAAAGGGTTGAAGGGGATAAGAAAGGCCTGGTTTGACCAATTTACCGAATGGAAGAGGTCAAGGCCCCTTATCTATGAGCAGGGAGATATTATAAAGCCACAGTTTGTTGTGCAAAAGATATTTGAGATAACAAAGGGTGAGGCTATAATCACTACCGAGGTGGGGCAGAACCAGATGTGGGCAGCCCAGTTTTATAACTTTGATAAGCCCAATTGTTTTATTACTTCAGGAGGTCTTGGTGTTATGGGTTTTGGCCTTCCTGCGGCTATAGGCGCACAGGTGGCCTGTCCTGACAAGCTTGTTATTGATATTGCAGGTGATGGCAGCATCCAGATGAATATACAGGAGATGGCCACTGCAATGCAGTTTAATCTGCCTGTAAAAATTGCTATCCTGAATAACGGATATCTTGGCATGGTTCGCCAGTGGCAGGAGCTTTTTTACAAAAAATGCTATTCATGCACGGAGATGTCTCATACGCCCGATTTTGTCAAGCTGGCTGAGGCATTCGGGGCAGTAGGGTTAAGGGCTACAAAACCCGAAGAGGTTGTCCCTGTACTTAAAAAGGCATTTGCAACGGATAAACCTGTAATAATGGATTTTGTTGTTGCGCGTGAGGAGGGTGTTTATCCGATGGTTCCGTCAGGGGCAGATATTACTGAAATGCTGCTTGTATAAGTACCACGGTTTTATTAAATTATATAATGCTTTTTTATGACAGGAGTACAATCAATGAATCATGAAACAGAAAATAAAAAGCATATCCTTTCATTGCTTGTTGAAAATGAACCGGGCGTTCTTGCAAGGATCTCAGGTCTGTTCAGCGGCAGGGGATTCAACATAGAAAGCCTCTGTGTGGCAGAAACAAACGAGGCGAATATATCCCGTGTTACACTTGTTACCACGGGCGACATGTTTATACTTGAACAGATTAAAAAACAGCTAAACAAGCTTATATCTGTTGTGAAGGTGCTTGAGTTTACCGGTACACCATTTGTGCAGAGAGAGCTTGTACTGATCAAGATAAAGGCAAAGCAGGAGAACAAGGCGGAAATACTGCGCCTGGTTGATATCTTCAGGTCAAGGATTGTTGATGTAACCTCGGAATGCTATACCATCGAGGTGACTGGCAGTGAAGACAAGATAACAGCATTTCTGGAGCTTCTGCGCCCATTTGGCATCAAGGAAATTGCACGCACAGGAGCAATAGCGCTTGCAAGAGAGAAGAAATAGGTATATGTGAAATATAGATTTTTAACTATGTTTTAATTAGGCTTAAATAGAATATATATTACTAATAATTACTGTATTACACTTAAGGAGGATAATAAATGGCAAGGATTAATTTTGGAGGAGTTGAAGAAGAGGTCACCACAGTTGATGAGTTTTCTCTGGAAAAGGCAAGAGATGTGCTTAAGAATGAGGTCATAGCAGTTATAGGTTATGGGGTTCAGGGGCCCGGACAGTCTCTTAATATGAAGGACAACGGCTTTAATGTGATTATCGGCCAGTCAAAGGAGTTTAAGTCTGACTGGGACAGGGCTGTTGCTGACGGATGGGTTCCCGGAAAAACACTTTTTGATATTGAAGAGGCGGCAAAACGCGGGACAATCATCCAGATGCTCGTAACAGATGCGGCCCAGAAGATCATATTTCCGACAATCAAGAAATGCCTTAATCCTGGTGATGCGCTCTATTTTTCACACGGTTTCTCAATAGTATACAAAGAGCAGACTCAGGTTATTCCGCCTGCTAATGTTGATGTTATTCTTGTTGCCCCTAAAGGCTCAGGCACATCCGTAAGAAGGAATTTTCTTTCAGGCGCAGGTATCAATTCAAGCTATGCCGTATTTCAGGATTACACAGGCAGGGCAGAGGAGAGAACAAAGGCGGTTGGCATTGCAATAGGTTCAGGTTATCTCTTTCCCACTACCTTTGAAAAAGAGGTTTACAGCGACCTCGTCGGCGAGAGAGGAGTTCTTATGGGGTGTCTTGCAGGCACAATGGAGGCACAGTACAATATATTAAGAAAGAACGGTCACAGCCCGAGTGAGGCATTTAATGAAACGGTTGAAGAGCTTACCCAGAGCCTTATCCGTCTTGTTGATGAAAACGGAATGGACTGGATGTATGCAAACTGCAGCGCTACAGCACAGAGAGGCGCCCTTGACTGGAAGGATCGTTTCCGTGACGCAGTTGCCCCTGTGTTTGATGCCCTGTATAAGAGTGTCAAGACCGGCAAGGAGACTGAAATAGTTATGAAGGCAAACAGCGCACCGGATTATAAAGAAAAACTCCGTGTAGAACTTGACCGCATCAAGAATTCCGAGATGTGGCAGGCTGGCGCTGCTGTTAGAAAGCTCAGACCTGAAAACAGGAAGAAATAATATTTTTATAATTTAATAGAAATAGCGGTCTGTATTAATGACCGCTATTTTTTTATCTTTATGACCTGGTTCTCTATGGTATTAATGTAATGATCTAAAGACTAATTTATTATTGTTAACCACTGAGGACACGGAGGTCACGGAGATTTATCTTTTAATTTTACTCCGTGTTCTCTCTTGCTCTCCGTGGTGAAAATATATGTTGTTGTATATACGCCAATGCGAACTTATGGCTTCTGGATATAGAAAGGAATATTAAATGGGATGGTTTGGTAAACTTACCCTTGGTGCACTAGGGCTTTTAATGGGGGGCCCACTTGGCGCAATAGCAGGGGCTGTGCTGGGGCATCATCTTTTTGACAGAGAAGATCGTGCTGAGCCAGAGACACTCCCTTTTGGGCAGACTGAACAGGCACAGGCAGCTTATTTCGTATCTCTTTTTTCTATACTTTCCAAGATGGCAAAGGCTGATGGTGTGGTAACAAAAGAGGAGATAGGTGTTGTTGATCAATTTCTCTCTACCCTGAAGCTCCCTGAACAGGAAAAGCAGTTTGCACGTAATATTTTTAATGAGGCTAAAAAATCCCCTTATACCATAGATGACTTTGCTGGCCAGCTATACCGGATGAATCAGGGGCAGCCAACAGTGCTTGTCTCTTTTATGGACCTTCTTTTCAAGCTCGCATCTGCTGATGGTAAACTTCATGACGCAGAAGAGGCCGCATTATACAGGTTAAAGCAAATATTCAGGATCAGCGATGCCCAGTTTGATAATCTTAAGTCTGTTAACTTCAAGCAGAGCGATATGTATTACAGGATATTAAACTGCACAAAGGATAGCCCTGATGATGAAATAAAGGCAAACTACAGGAAACTGGTTAAAGAGTATCACCCTGACATGATAATATCAAAAGGGATGCCTCCTGAATTTGTTGAAAGGGCTACAGAAAAATTTCAGGAGATTCAGTCGGCATATGAGAAGGTGAGAAATGAGAGGGGGTTTTGATATAAATTTCCTGGAACATGGGGTAAAGAAATTAAACCATAAAACTACCCACCATTTCGTGCAGTCTGGCGGCAAGTCTTTCAAGTTCTGCAACATGGTTTCTTACCTCTGAACTGCCATCGGATATAAGGTTAACACGGCTGTTTATATCTACTATATCCCCTGTAATCTCTTTTGTTACGCTTGAGCTATCTGACACATTTCTGTGTACCTCCTGGATGCCTGCTGCTGCCTGAGATACATTCTCCGCAATCTTCTTTGTTGTCTCCGACTGTTCTCCTATTGCTACAGATATCTCTGAGACAATCCTGCTCACATTATCGATAACCATTGAAATTTCATTTATCTGAATTGTTGCATCGGCTGATGAGGCCTGTATCCCTGCCACCTTTTCCTTAATGTCTTCTGTGGCCTGAGCTGTCTGCTTGGCAAGCTCCTTTATCTCATTTGCCACAACCGCAAACCCTTTTCCTGCCTCCCCGGCACGGGCAGCCTCTATGGTTGCGTTCAGGGCCAGAAGATTGGTCTGATTAGAGATATCATCAATCGCCTCGGTCGCCTTCCCTATCTCAATTGCTGATATACCGAATCTCTCTATTTTTGATGACGCCTCCTTTGCCTTTTTAACAGCATTCAGCGTAATAGACTGGGCATTCTCACAATTTTTTGATATCTTGGCGATTGTTTCGGGTATCTCTTCTGTACCGATAGCAACCCTGTCCATGTTTGAGGCGATCTCCTCACTGGCTGCGGCAAGTATACCCATATTCCCGCTCATCTGCTCAGCCGCTGTCGCAACCTCTGATGCTCTTGATGAAATTTGCTGAGTCCCATCTGAAAGCTGAGATGAGACATTCGAGAGTACCCCTGCTGAAGTGACAAGTGTTTTTACCCCCTGTCCTATATCTGTGATCATCTCCCCAACGGTTTTGCGCACATTGTTTACCTCTTCCGCCATTATGCCTATTTCATCTTTTTTGTCGATTTTCAGATCAGATCTGTAATCCCCTGCTGACATCTGCTGAAGGTTTTTCATGATCAAAGCAAGAGGTTTTATAATTATACGTCGTAAAAAGACTAACAATATATAGGTGACAATAAGTGTAACAGCAGATACCCCCAGTAACATGCTGTAAATAAGGGCTCTCAATTCATGGTGCAAATACTCTTTTGTAAGCCCGATCTGAAGCGTGGCAATCTTCTTGTTTTCATAAAAGATGCCTGTCTCTTTTATCCGATCTGCCTTATTCAGTGAAGTTTTAACCTCAACCGGTTTCCCTGATTCATCTCTTTGCAGCGCTTCAAAGATATTTTTTGTATTGCCCTCTAAAATTGCCAGGCAGCAGACCCTTTTGTCCGCCATCTCTGCCTCAAGAATAGCCTTTGCCCTTTCATTATCCATATTCCAGACAGGATCGGCTAATATTACAGAGAGCCTTGAAGCAACACTCTCTTCAAGGGCAGACATCTCCAGGTTCAGCCTATTATTGGTGTTAATATAGTCATAGACAGCATAGATAAGCAGATTTATCATCACCACAATAACAATGATGCTTATGATCTTGAACTGGATACCATGTATATTTGTAAAAAGAGCTTTTCTTTTAGACAATTTTATCCCCCGTTTTTATTCTTTAAGCCCGTATTTATCCAGTATCTTTTTCAGCTCCCCTGACGCCCTCATCTCTTTCAATCCTTTTGAAAGTATCTCCGCATATTTTTTTGAGGTCTCTTTTGCGGGTGTAAAGGCAATAGTAATATTGCCAGACTCCCCTGCAATTCCGGCCTCTTCAAATTTCCCTTTCATGCCCAGTGATGCGATCTTCATTGCAAATACCGATGCATCCTCAATGGTTGCATCAATACGACCCGCTTCAAGCTTTTTGATATTGAGTTCAAGGGCATTTGCATTCTTTATTGTCTGTATATTTTCCTTACCGCTGTTTTTTTCTATATATGCGTCAACAACATCATCATAGGCATAACCGCTTATTGTGCCCAGTTTTATCTTTTCAAGGGATGCAACACCATTATACCTCCAGGTATTTCCCTTTTTAACAAAAAAGGTCATCTGTTGATTGATAAATGTCTCTTCAGGGAAAATAAAACCAGGGGCATCCTCTAATGCTGCCCCGACAATTCCATCTATCCTCCCCTGTTTGGCCTCTTCTATGCTCCTTTCCCATGTCCACCCCTTGCACTGGTAGTCCACTGAATAGCCTGCCTTGGTAAAAATGGCTTGAGCTACCTCGATCATGTATCCGGGGTTTGCTGATTCAGGCTCTCCATTGTAGGGCTCCCAGATATCTGCCCTTAATGTGATAACATCACCACAATGCGCATTTGAGGCTGAAAGTATTGCAATAATAAAACATAGAAAAATGTTTTTTTTCATGATTTTCCTCTCCAATCTGTCGCTTTTACATGGCACGAATCCGGCCTGAAAGCATCTGTTTTTATAATTAATTCATATAAAATTGTTAATTGATTAAGGAAAATAAGATAAATATGCAAAATCTTTACCATATAATGAGGGATGTTTAAAAAAATATGATGGTTAAACAAATGGCTGATACAGACTGAAGTTTATGCTACTTTTTATCAATTTATTATATTTAAATTAATTCTTACTGCTTATTAGTTTAAAATGTCATTTCAAAATGACAATCTTTGTGTTGGCAATAATGGCATAAGGTTATTATTTTGGCGGTTATTCAAAAAGAGAGAATCAACGGTTTTTAGCCTGATATTTTTATTATTTTTTAAAAATGGATAAAAAGGATTTTCTCATCCCCATGACCGTTTTTTCATTCTTGAGGATGATCTCAAGCTCTCCAGGGTCAAGATGCACTGCCCCGCAGTTTTCATTGGTGCATATATCGATTTTTATATCGCCCCTTTCTATTTCTACCAGGCTCTTTGTCCCGCAGCGAAAACAGTGATCAGCATGGGTCTTGCGATACTCCCTGTCTGCCTCCTCCCTGTTTTTTTCTCTAAGTTTGCGGATAAGTCTTTCATCCTCCTCTTTGAAATGAAGCTCTTCATGACCGGGTTTGCCCTTTAAATATAACTTTATATGATCACTCATTTTAGATTCTCCTGATATTCTGCTTTTGTGAGATTTTTTTACCTCTGTTTAAGAGCTTAAACAGAGGTAGATAATAATTGTTATGTTATAGCTGCTCTTCAAGCAGTTGTACACTCTCATTAAAATCAAAATCCCTCGGGTTTCCCTGGCGAGCAAAGTCATTCTCATACTGGTGTTTGACAATGTGGGGGATATCCTCCTTTTTCATGCCAAACTGTTCTTTAAGATTACCTGATTTTATGCCCAGGTCATTTAAGAGCCTTTCTGTTTCATAGAACCACATGTCAGAGGCCTCCATCTTGGTCATGCCTGCAGTGTCCACGCCCATAGCCCTTGCCATCTCTGCGAATTTTTCAGGCACGCATTTCTGGTTATACCTTTCAATGCCAAGGGTTACCACTGCATTGGCTAAGCCATGATGAATATCATAAAGCACAGAGAGGCCATGTCCAAGGCCATGCACTATGCCAACACCGCCCCCAAATCCCAGCGCAACACCGGCTGAACATGAGGCCCAGCAGATATTTTCGCATGCCTTGTAATTCATTTTGTTATATGTAAACTCTCGAAGGTTTTCTGCGATAAGTTTAATCACATGTATCATTGCGCCCTGGTTAAGGGGTGATGAAAGCTTGCATACATATGATTCAAAGGCGTGGGAGAAGGCGTCAAAGCCTGTCCAGGCGATCAGGTTTGTTGGCATCAGGCGGATCAGTGCAGGGTCATTAAGTGCGCAGCTTGGCGCAAGATTAGGCACCACGCAGAACATCTTGGCCCTGTTTTTGGTATCTATTATGGCCCCCCCCATTGTTGATTCAGCCCCTGTACCGGAAGTTGTATTGACACTTATTTGCGGGATTGTATTTGGTTTGAATCTCCCTATGACCTCCATCCAGGGTGGGTCAACCCTGGCAGCCATGTCGCACAGATTTGCGCCCGGATTTGATGCGAGCGCCCTTACGCCCTTTCCTGTATCATGTGAGCTGCCACCACCAACAGAGACAACACCGTCACACCCTGCATCCTTAAATACCTTTGCAGCCTCATAGACCTCTGTATCCCTCGGGTTTGATGATACCTTGTCATAAACGGTTGTAGAGATGCCATGATGCCTGAGGATGCCGACAACTTCATCAACAATGCCTGTACCTTTTAAACCTGTGGTAGTAATAAGGGCATTTTTTATCCCGGCCTTTTTGGCCTCATCTCCGACCATCTCATGGGCGCCCCAGCCAACTATTACACCGCCAATCCTGTCATTGTATGTCAATGGAAACTGAACCATCTGCTTGTTAATCATTGTCTATCTCCTTGATAAAATTAAGAAATAATAATGGGACTATTTTCAGTCTGTGAGTATAGAAAAAATAGTTTTTGGGGTCAAATTAAATTTACACCTGAGCATGGTTAAATTACCAGCTTGTATTTAGATATTCATAAAGATATATAAAGATATATCGTGTCCACGCGAAAACAGTCATTTTTGGATTTCCATAATTTGCCTCTTTCTGGATGGACACTATATCATTAAAAAATATATTAGAAATATAGAAATCTTGACCTGCTGGTATCGATATGAAAACCAATGCTATACGAATACTGGAAACAAAAGGGATCCCACACACAACCGTACAGTATGAATATGACGAAGATGATCTAAATGCTGTTACTGTTGCAAACTCAATCGGGGTTGCCCCTGAAACTGTTTTCAAGACCCTTGTTGCCAGGAATGAAAAAAATCATATACTTGTTTTTGTGATACCTGGCAATTTTGAACTTAACCTGAAAAAAGCAGCTGTTTTATCCCATTCGAAGAGTGTAGATATGTTAAAAGTAAAAGAGCTTTTTCCATTAACAGGGTATATACGCGGAGGGTGCTCGCCAATAGGTATGAAAAAGCAGTTTCCGACCTATATAGATGAGACTGCCCAGTTACATGAGAGTATATATGTCAGCGCGGGGGTGCGCGGTACACAGGTTTGTCTTTCACCACTTGACCTTGCTTCTGTAATCAATGCCCCATTTGCAGACCTGATTTAGAATCAGCTATCTGATTTTCAGAGAATAATATAGATCAGCAGGGCAGGTACCCAGGCCTTTTAATGTACAAGGTAAATGAAAAGAGAAAAGGTATGAAAAACTAACTTATTTTTTCCCTTGCATTTTTTTCATATCAGTCCTAAAAAATAACAAAAACATCATTTCAGGCACAAAAAGGAGACAAAACACATGGCAAAAAAAATTAAAATCATCAGTTTCTACTTATCCGCTCTGTTTTTTTTGATATTGATTGGAGGTTGTGTCACCACTGGTAGTACTGTTGCTGTAAGCTACTTCCCGGAAACCATTCAGACTACCCCTCTTACTCAATTGGTAAAGGTGATTATCCCGGAAATGGAAAAGGTTATTATGATTGATGGTCAAAAGGTGCAACCAGTAACAACCATGTATGTTTTGCCAGGAAAGCATACCTATACCTTTAAGATTAAATACCGCTCTTCAACCTACTGTAATGGCCCCTTTTATGGCGAACCGGCAGACCCGAAAAAGGATTTCAAGCTTAAGGATGGCGAGGTTAGCAGCGTTGTAGGCATGGATGGAAATTATGAAATCGATGCCTCTGCAAATGCAGGTCAGACTGTCCAGTTCACAGTAAAGAGTAAACCTGACTGCAAGTCCAAGATTGATGAGTACTTTAAAATAGAAGTATCTGATTAGCTCATATATGGCATCTGTTGTTTTTATATGAAAGCGGTCATCTTACAGTTAATGGTTATTAAATACTATTGACTGAAAGCTGATCGCTTTTTATAAAGTTTTCTTTTGTGAAATATGCTTCATTTTGTATGATCCCCGATCAGGCTTTGCCTGAGCATGATGCAAATATAATAGTAAACAAGAGGTTGTTTAGTATTGAAGGGTCTGCGAAATTTTTTATTTAAAATTTTATTACTATTGGCCTTTACATCTTCTGTATTTTCAGCAGATGCAATTATAATTGATCATAACAGCACGGATATTACTCAGATCCCACAGGCAGCCATTGAGCAGGCAAAGGCAACCCTTCATATTGCATACGGCCACACATCTCATGGGAGCCAGCTTACAACAGGTATGACCGGTCTTGTTGGATTTGCCAATGGCGGTGGCCTTGGTCTTTCACTCCCCATAGACATATTCAAATGGAATAATGGAGGGAGTGGTGGCGCACTTGACCTGCGTGATTCTCCATTTTCCGGTGCAAGTGACCTTGGTAATCCCAATCGTACTGCATGGGCTACTGCCACCCGCAACTACCTGAATGCACACCATGATGTAAACGTGATAATCTGGTCATGGTGCGGTCAGGCTGATGGTACAAAAGAGCAGATTGACCAGTATCTTGATCTCATGAGCAAACTTGAAACAGACTACCCTGATGTAAAGTTTGTCTATATGACAGGACATACAAACGGAACAGGGCTTACCGGAAACCTCCATCAGCGCAATATGCAGATCAGGGCTTTTTGTGAGGCCAATGGGAAAATCCTCTATGATTTTGAAGATATAGAGAGCTATGACCCTGATGGCGTATATTATGGGGATAGGAATGTAACAGACTCCTGTGCATATAATGGAGGTAACTGGGCAATTCAATGGCAAAATACTCATACTCAAAATGTGCACTGGTACAACTGCGATTCAGCCCACAGCCAGCCATTAAATGCAAATCTTAAGGCCTATGCAGCATGGTGGTTATGGGCAAGGTTAGCAGGATGGAACCTGGCACAGGCAGACCTCTGCCCTGATGACCCTTATAAAAGAGAACCAGGTGTATGCGGATGCGGCACCCCTGATAGAGATACAGATGAAGATGGCATTATGGACTGTATTGATCCGGAAATTAAGGAGGCTTTCCCATGGGAGTTATTCTATCCGGCATTCATGAAAAAGGAATAAAATCATTTTCCGTCCGGGGCAGGATTGAAAGCTCCATCCGGAATTGCTTTTTTCCGGATGGAGCTTTACTCGTAAAATCATCAGATATTTTTTCCAAAGCTTTTTACTCGCCTTTTTAATAGAAGCATCATTATTATAGGAACTGCACAGAGGATTGATGCCAGGATCAGGGATGATGTGAAATCTCCGGTCTCAATTCCATTTGCATTGATAATCAAAGAGAGTTTGCTGAATATTATTGATGATGCTGCTATACCTACCATAACCAGGCCGTAATTGGCCCCGGAATATCTTGCGCCGAACAGCTCTGTGCTTATTACCGGGTTTACTCCTGATATGCCGCCATATGAAAATGCTATAAAAAATACAGCGGCAATGTACCATAGCCCTGTAGCGTAAATCATAAGGATAGTGGCAGATGCAGAAATCAGTGTACAGGCTATTATTGTTGTTGTTCTGCCTATTTTATCGGAAACAGAAGGGGCAAACAGTCGTCCTGATGCATTGGCAACACCGGAAAACATAATTGCGGCAAGCGCCATGATAGTGGACATGCCACGCGCCATAGCTATAGTCTTTATAAATGGAATTATAATATAATAGGAGGCAGAAGAGGTAAAAAGCGCAATTAATATATAGTAATATGAGGGTGACTTAAGCATCTGGCCCGGTCTGAATTGCTTGATGTGTTCAGGCGGCACAACCTTTGTAAGTTCAGCATAATAATACTCTTTGCTGGGATTTTTTATAAAAAAGCAGGCTATCATTGTGATTACAAAAAAGATGATGGAAAGTGTTCTAAAGGCATATGGCACCCCGCCTGTTGATAAAAGCGATTCAGCAATCGGGGTAAAAATAACAGTGGCGAGGCCAAAAGAGCCTACACATAACCCTGTTGCAAGACCGACCCTTGCAGCATACCATTTTTGAACAACTGAAAGTACGGTTGAAAATACAAGACCGCAGCCAAGACCTGAAAAACCACTGTATGTTATGTATATAAGCCAGTAGTGTTCAGAAGAGAGTATGGATGTTAAATAAAAACCAAGACAGAATAAAACTGCCCCAGTTGTTGCAACCACCCTGGGATGAATCTTTTCCTGTACCAGACCGCTTAATATTGTTCCTGTGACAAATATAGCGATCATAAATGCGGATGTCATTGCCACCTGGGCCGGATTCCAGCCATAATATTTTACTACATAGGGCTGGAATACGCCCCACATATAAAGTATGCCAGCACAAAGCTGACACGAGATTGCTGCAAGTAATGCTAAAAAACCTGATTTTTTCAAAGCCAATATCCTTTCAATAAAAAAAATTATTCCCTGTACATAACCTCAAGTACCCTGCGTCAACGATAGTAAGAGGGGAGTGGTAAAAAGGCGATCAGGAACAAAATGATAATCAGTAAGAGCGCCTTGAACATGGTTGGGTAATTATACATAACAAATAAAAATTTGCCACATCATAATTTTAAAAGAAAAAGTAAAATCCTTTTATTTCACAAAAGATACTGTGTCTTGGACCGCAGAGCAATTGATTTTAGATCACCCCTGCGGGGTTTTACTTTATTTGAATAGATGTTTTCTATTAACATATCGCCCTTAATGGTTGGAATAAAAGCACCATAGGTGCGGTATATTAATAGCATTATGCATGCTTCATTATGCTGTTAGCCCCATCGGGGCGACATATTAAACACTATTTATTTCTCAAAAATGCGTGACTTACATAAATAAAATAAAAAAAAGCTTGACAGCCTATTACAATTAAAATAGGTTCTACTACAAAGATAGTAATAAAAACATTGGGGGTAGTAGAACTATGAAGGCGCCAAGATTAACAAAGCTGGAACTTAAGGTAATGGACGCTCTATGGAATAACGGGGCCATCTCAATAAGGGAGATTCAGGAAACCTTTCCTGAAAATGAAAGGCCCGCATACACAACAGTTCAAACTATAGTTTACCGTCTGGAAAACAAAAAGGTTGTCCGCAGGACTAAAAAAATCGGTAATGCCCATATCTTTGAGGCCTCAATCTCCAGAAATACAGCCAATGGTAAGCTCATAGATAACCTTCTCGGACTTTTTGGTGGAAGCGTACATCCGGTAATGTCTCATCTAATTGAGACCGGCAAGCTTACTATGGAAGACCTGGAGGAGGCAAAGAAGACACTTAAAAAAATGTCTGCAAAGGAGAATTAGCAATGTCAATCACTGATCTCTTTTCTATCGGCAATAACTTCTGGATAGGCCTAGCAAACCATCTATGGCAGTCAACCCTGTTTGCGATAGGGGCATGGCTGATTATCCTGTTCCTGAAAAAAAATCGTGCCCGCATAAGATACTGGGTCTGGTTTTCTGTTTCTATCAAGTTTCTGATACCATTTTCTTTGTTTATAAGCTTCGGTAGTTTAATTGCGCCTGAATGGGTAAAAACCGAGGTTGAAATATCCACGCAATTAAATATCATAAATACAATCAATCAGCCATTCAATCTGTCAGAGATGAAAGAGTCATATTCATCAGAAGAAATAGCAGACGCTTCAACGCCGGCAATTAATCTACCTGTTGTCATCCTTGCTATCTGGGGGGCTGGTGCGATTGTGTTGATTATAAACTGGCACAAACGGGTTATCAAGGTTTCAAACATAGCACGAAAGGCTGAGCCTTTAAATGATAAATACTGGACGGATTTCCTTAACAGAATAAAACAGAAGAACAGGATATCTGCAACTGTCCAACTGGCATCTGCCAGGGATATGATGGAACCGGGTGTCTTTGGTATTTTAAAACCTGTATTATTTCTGCCTGAGGAAATTTCCAGGCATATAAATGACGCTGAGCTGGAAGCAATTCTTATACATGAATTCGAGCATATCCGCTGCAAGGATAATCTGATAGCCCTGATACACATGCTTGTTCAGGCCATGTTCTGGTTCCATCCGGTTGTGTGGTGGGCCGGTTCACGACTTGTTTTTGAACGTGAACTGGCCTGTGATGAAGCGGTATTGGAGGCGGCTAAAAACCCGCGTGTATATGCTGAAGGCATTATTAAGGTATGTGAAACTTATTTCAATTCTCCAATGGTATGTGTGTCGGGTGTCATAGGATCAAACTTAAAAAAACGTATGGAGGGCATCATGAAAAATCAAATCGGTTACAAGCTTGGTATTTTAAAAAAACTTTTTCTATCGGCAGCGGGATTATCGATTCTGGGAGTTCCTCTATTAACAGGGATTTTAAATACCTTTCCCGGTCCGGCCTACTCCTCTGGCATTGAACCGGATATGATATATGTTGGTGAACAGAGGTATGAAAAAAATGATATCACCGGCGAATCGGAAAGGATTAACAGCTGGTCCGAAACAATCAATGTGCATTATAATAAAAATATTTCCGGGAATAATGAGTCTTTTTCAATGTCTGAAAATGGGCAGAAGTATAATCAGAAAGAGGATACAGGGTTTGAGACGAATAAGAAACCGGGCAACTTCAAGGGAAGCGCCGGTGAAGCGAAAACACCTCTGCCTGAATCCTTTAAGATAGCCCGGAATAATAATATTGTGGTGGCTCAAAATGTATCCCCTGAAAAATCATCTGCGGGTTCAGCAGAATACATCTCACAGGGTTTTTCCTCATTGAAACAGGGAAAGGTCGAAGATGCCATCACTCAATTTAACAGGGCCATAGACCTTGACCCTGAAAAGGCAGTTGCCTATGCTGCGCGTGGCAGCGCATATTTCAGGCTTGAGAAGCTTGATAATGCCATTTCTGATTATAATAAGGCAATAGCGATAAACCCGGAGCTTGAAGTGGCATACCAGGGCCGTGGCAGTGTATATTTTCTCCAGGGTCAGCTTGATAATGCCATCTCTGATTACACCAGGGTCATAAAGTTAAATCCGGGTCTTGTAAATGCCTATATAGACCGTGGAAATATCTTTCAGGAGCAGGGTAAATTTGATGAAGCAATATCCGATTACAGCAAGGTTTTGGAGATACACCCCAAGGATGCCCTGATATATTACCTGAGGGGAAATGCATATTTTCAGAAGAAGCAGTATGATGACGCCATTTCCGATTATAGTAAGGCTGTTGAATTAGATACAAGGTTTGCAGTTGCATACCAGAACCGCGGTACTGCCTATCAATTTAAAGGTGAATATCAAAAGGCCCTGTCCGACTGCGATAAGGCCATAGAGCTTATGCCTGATAATTCTTTATCCTATGCATCAAGGGGAAACGCCTATTTTATGTTGAACAGGCTTGATAATGCCTCCTCTGATTACAACAGGGCTGTTGAACTTGATCCGGAGATGGGTAATTTACAGGATGCAAAAAAGATAGAATGCCGCAGGATAGCCTTTTTAGGATCAAAATTTAAAGAAAGAATTTGCCTGACAAAATCGCAGTGGGAAGTGAATAAGAAGTTCAGTATGCCTAATAATAAATTTATTACTCAAGAGGAGTTGTTAAATAATTATGAAACGGGGGTATCTTTTGGGCAATATTAAAGAAGGAACAATTATGGATATGAGGAAAAAAATTGTATTGCTGTTATGTGTGTCCTGGTTTTTGAGTTCAGGTATTTATGCGGAGGAAACTCCACAAAATAGATCCTCTGACAGTGATTTAACAGAATATACATTGCCTCAAATCATGGTCATAGGAGATACCTCAATGGGTTCTTTGGAAAGAGATGTAATAGAGGCACAGGAACTTAAATTTAAAGTTTTTAATAATCTCAACAGTACGGATGATTTTGATATTGAATGCAGGTGGCGTGAATTGCAGAATTCAAGAATCAAAAAATGGGGTTGTGATGTGGGCTACCTCAGAAAAGCAAGATATGATGCCATACGAGACTGGCGGGATGCGCTACAAAATAAGAGTGCTGTCGTACCACCTATACCCTCTGATGAGGCGCTTCTTGTGCAATATGCCGATAAAGGCAGGGCACTAAACAGAGAAATGAATGCATTAGCCATCCAATACCCTGAAATGGCTTTAGCTATTGTAAATGCCCATGAGATGGAAGAGCTTTATAAGGAAGAGGTCGCAAAACGATATAAAGACAGCATATTTGTTGGAGACCCTCCAAGGTCTGATCTAAGATTAAATAAGATTGATATCTGGGAAGCAGCATTCCAGGATCATAAGAAAGGACTCATTTCAGATGAAGCATGGGCACGCTGGGACACTATGTACAGGAAGATATTTAAATTACCCTCTTACCAGAACCTGTGGACATCAGTTAATCGTAATAAATATTCAGATGAGTTTGTAGCATATGTAAATACAATAGTTTCAGATAAGTAGAAGCATCACTTCCGCTCCCGGCTTTTATCCATTGCCTCCAAAACCCTGCGTCTCCTGTAATAGGCCGGGAGCAGAAGCATAAAAACTATCAGTGCCATGATTGCTATAAATGCGCCTGTCTTGAACATGGCAGAGTAATTGTACATCTCATACACAACGCTGCCAAAGAGCGGACCTACAAAGAGGCCCAGATCAATACCGATATAAAGGGTATTGCTTGCCACACTTCTCTTCAAGGGTGTTTCAGAGAGTATGCACATGGAATAGAGTGCAGGCTGGAATGAACCAAAACCTATGGCCGCAATAACACCTCCAAAAAGCAGTTGCCCGATTGTTTTTCCTGTGCCGATTATAATAAAGGAAGCAGCAAACAGAATAAGGGCAGGGGGGAGTACCTTTGCCAGCCCGAGCCTGTCTGTTATCCACCCGCTGAATGGCCTTATGATCATGAGTGCTATGGCAAGCACAGTGAAAAATACGCTTATCCCTGCAATTCCAAGCTCCTTGGCATACTCGACAATATACACATTATAAAGTGACCAGCAGATAAAGATAAAGAACATAACTATTGCAATTGGTATTGTATGTACTGATGCTATATTCTTGTACCATGCGCCTGTGCTTGAGATCTCCTCTTTTGTCTTTTTATCGGATTTAAGGCAATAGGCAGGGATAATGCCCAGAAATAGTATTATCATTGTAAATAGAAAAACACAGGTGAAGCCAAAGCTTTCATCCTTAAGGGTTGTTCCGAAATGGAGCATATAAAGACCTATGGATGGGGCAACAGCCATGGATAATGATCCGCTCAGGCCGTAAATCCCCATGCCTGATGCCAGTTTTTCCCTTGGCAGGCTCTCACCGGCAAGGGTCATTGTAAGGGAACCTACAAGTGCATATTGCAGGCCGTGAATCAGCCTGCAAACAATAAATGCAGAAATATTGTCAAACATAGCATAGCCAATATTAACAACGCCGCCGATAGTAAATACCAGTATCATCAGTTTACGTTTGTCAAATATTGTCAGCACAGGGCCTGAAACAGGTCTCATGGCAAGCGCTACGCCAAAGAAGAGGCCTGAGAGCAGCCCCATTACATAGGCGCTTGCCCCCAGGTGAAGGGCATATGATGCCACAAGCGGGTTTACTGAAAAATGGGCAATACCCAGCATAAATGATGTCATCAATATGCATATAAAATTGCGATTCCAGATGGTATCCGGTGATTTAAAATCCTGATTTGTCAAAAAGATATCTCCTGAACACTATTCCTTTACAGGCATCACATGAATGGCCTTGATAATGAGCTGCACCTCATCACCGACCTTGAGATCAAGATCCTCTAAGGATTCTGTGGTGATTACTGAGCCCATCTCTGAGGGTTTGTTCACCTTGAATTTAATGAGTGACATCACATCCCCTTTTTTAATGGATTTTACCTTTGCTGTAATAGCATTTCTTGCGCCGTATTTCATGATATTTTCCTTTCCTGTTAAAGATTTTATCATAAAAGCTAGACTATTCGGCCAGCATAACATAGAGGATTGAAGGCGTCTATCTCTTAAAAATCTTTTTGACTTGTATGAGTGAATTCACTAGAATCCGTTCCTTAATATTCTTACTTTTCAATAATAAATAAAAAACACCCTTATTTAACGAGGTCATATGTCTCACGATTTCAAGCCCTGGACATGGAAGGTTCCTGAAGACTTTAAACCCCTTGACTATACCGGCTCCCGTCAGGATGGTAATGACAAGGTTTCAGGTCAGGCCCTGTTCTCAAGGGATATTTATCTTCCGGGCATGTTATATGCCAAAATACTCAAATCTCCCTATGCCAGCGCCAGAATCGTTAAAATGGATACCTCAAAGGCAGAGGCCCTGACCGGTGTCAGAGATATCATAAAATTTGATGACCCTGATATCAGGCTTGAAAACACTACTGGCGGGTACTGTTCAAGCGAATATAACATCCTGACCCTTCCTCCCACTGCGGATTTTTATCAGCACCCTATGGGGGTTGTGGTGGTTGCAGACAGTGAAGAGATCTGTGACCTTGCCTTAAGTCTTATAGAGATAGAATGGGAGGAGATGCCCTTTATCCTTGATATGGAGGAGTCCCTTAAACCTGTTTCGCCCAAAATTATGCCCGATGTTTTAAGGCTGAATGCAGCGGCAAAAGAGCCAAATACCCTACTTATAAAAAAGACAGATACAGGCGATGTGGATAAGGGTTTTGCTGAGGCAGACAGAATAATAGAATATACCTTTACAAGGGGGCCAAACACGGTTGCTGGTGTTGAGGGCATGGCCTGTGTTGCCCAGTGGAGGGGTGATTTTTTAGATATATGGCAGCACCACGCCTCCCATGTGGAGCAGATATTAAGCAATCCGAGCCTTGTAAATGTCGGATTATCATTTGTCTCACTTGGTTATGGCACCATTGATGCCGATGTGAAATCTGCTCCAAAGGATAGAAAGGAGCCCCTTTTACCATTATGTGAACGAAACAGGATAAATGTGACCATCCCATATCAGGGTGCATGGTATGGTGGTATATCATGGCTGGGGTACTCAACCGCATTCATTCGCATGGCTGTAATCATTGCGAAAAGGGCGCAGAACCGTCCGGTAAAACTCCTGTTTGATGAAAGCCATTTTTACCTTACCGGGGATGATGCTGCAAAATATAAATGCAGGATCGGCGCTAAAAAGGACGGCACAATAACTGCGCTTGACTGGCATGTGGTGGGGCCTGTTGGCGAGCTTCACACTGACAAGACCCATGAGTCCACATGTATCGAAAACATGCGTAATACGCAGGAATGGGCGCTCATAAACCACGGCCCCCATATCTGCTTCCGCCATGGCTCCCAGTGCTGTGTGCCCCATAATATGATGTTTGACAGGGTGGCCGCAGAGTTCGGTCTTGACCCTACTGTGGTTGCCCTTAAAAATGACGGGTGCCAGGGCCATGACTGGGCATGGATAACAAAATACCAGGAGGAGAATGGCTTTCCAAAGAGGCACAGCCTTAAGGAGGTTATTGATTTAGGCAAGGAGGCCATTCAGTGGGATAAAAAGTGGCATGCCCCGGGTGCGAAGAGACTTGCAAACGGGAGGATGCACGGGCTCGGTTTTGTCTACATCAATGAGTGGAGCTGGATGCCGGGCAGGCAATTTGCCTGTCTTGTGCTCAGGGATGGTAAACTCACCATAATCGGGATGCGAGCAGATTTCGGGGTGGATACTGAATCGGCCTTCCGCTATTGTGTGGCGGCTGAATCGGGGATACGGTATGAAGATATTGTGCTTCAGCAGCAGCGGTCAGATGCAAACACCTACCGCTTCTGGGTTCCGGGCGGTGCAATGGGGATAACCCGGAATACCCCGCAGCTTATAGTTGCAGCAAGGCAGTTGAAACAGAAGATCCTGGAATATGCTGTGCGTCCTCCAGCAGTATCAATGTTTTTCCCCGGTGCAAAACCTCCACAGGCCGCATTCCCTGGAAAAAACACCGATGAACTGGATATAAAAGATGGTTTTATCTTTGAAAAGGCAAATCCTGAGAACAGAAAAAGCGTTAAGGATGTTGCAGGCGGGTTCTGGGGTGATGACCCCTCTATTATCCATCCTGTTGTACCAGATGTGTCAGGATTAACTCTTGATGGAAAGCCCCATCCAAAGATGTATATCATGAGCAGGCAGGCGCACTTCATTGAGGTTGAGGTAGATACCGAGACCGGTGAGGTGATTGTTACCAACCTTGTGTGCGTCAACGATGTCGGGCAATTGTTCAACCGGCCAGGTGCAGAGGCCCAGCAGTATGGCGGTGCGATCATGGGATTGGGGAGGAGCGCAACAGAGGAGAAGATCTACTGCCCGAAAACAGGTGTTGGGCTTAATTTTGATAATATCAATTATCATATCGGCACCATGAATGATTACCCGGAGATTAAATGTATCCTGAATGAAAGTCATTTAGGTTATTCATCCTATGGCGCATGCGGTTTGGGAGAGGATTCCGGGGCCTCTCTTTCAGGGATTACTGCCGGTGCGATATACAACGCAACAGGGAAATGGGTTGATGGTTACCCCACGACTCCTGAGAGGGTTTTAAAGGCCCTGGGAAAGATATAAAAGGTTAAGCTTTAAGTTGTAATAATCGAAATCGCTATCGTTATCGCAATCGGCTTTAACATCGAAATCGCTATCGGCATTTGTAGTTAAAGTACGATTTTGATTACGATTTCGATTACGATTACGATTTCGATGAAAATAAAAAATATTTGATACAACAAATGGGGTTATTATGTCAGAGACAAAAAAAACAGAAGAAACAAAAAATGAGATCAGCAATCTCTCCCGCAGGAAATTCCTGAAGGATGCAGGGCTGGTTATCGGCGGAACAACAGTGGGCACAATAGCCTTTGGATCCGGTGGTGAGGCCCAAGCGCAGGGAAAAGAGAATCTCCCTCCTGCTGACGCAACCTCAACCAGGACCCAGTCAGAATGCAGAAAGCCAATTGAGCTCACTGTGAACGGCGGAAGATACCGTTTTCATGTTGAGCCTAACTGGACCTTAAGGCAGCTCTTAAGGGACGAAATAGGTCTTACATCACCTAAAGACTGGTGCGGCGGCATGGGGGCATGCGGGTCATGCACTGTGATCATGAATGGAAGGCCGGTACTCTCATGTTTAACCCTTGCAGTAGAGTGCAATGAGGCAGTAATCGAAACCGCTGAGGGAATTGCAAAGGCAAAACATCCCATAATAGACTCTTATATCAAGTGGAACGCCTTTCAGTGCGGATACTGCACCCCCGGTTTTGTAACCACAGCAAAGGCGCTTCTTGACAGAAACCCGAACCCGACTGAGGCCGATGTCCGTGATGCCCTTGGTGGCAACCTTTGCCGCTGCGGTACATACCAGCAGCATCCAAAGGCAGTGGTTGATGCAGCTCAGGTATTAAAGGGGGTAAAAATATGAAAACAATAAAGAGATTCGAACACATCAATGCAAAGTCAGTAGATGAAGCAGCCGCAATATTAAAGGATGGCAGGGCATCTATCATAGCGGGTGGCACCGATATCCTGGGCGCAATGAGATTTGAGGTACTGCCTGATTATCCGGAAATCCTTGTCAATCTAAAGAGTATCCCTGATCTTGATTATATAAAAGAAGAGGGGGGTATGCTCAAGATAGGTGCCCTTACCAGGCTGGAAGATATTGCTAAAATGGATGTGGTGAAGAGTAAATATACGGCCCTGGCTGAGGCTGCACACCACACCGCATCACCCCACATAAGAGAGATGGGAACAATTGGAGGCAATATTTGCCAGCTCACAAGGTGCTGGTATTTCAGGCTCCCGGATAACAGGTTTGACTGTGTCCGCAAAGGGGGTAAAAAGTGTTATGCCATGACAGGCGAGAACAGGTATCATTCTATCTTTGGGGCGGTCAAAGGGTGTGTGGCGGTAAACCCAAGCGATACAGCCCCTGCACTGGTAGCGATGAATGCAAAGATCAAAACAAATAAGAGATTAATCGAGGCTGAACAATTCTGGGATATGGTAAAACCCGGTTCAACCGTGTTGGAAAAAGACGAGATAGTAACAGAGATACAGATCCCCACACCCCCAAAGGGTGTTAAAAGCTCATTTATCAAATTTGCCATACGCAAGTCCATTGATTTTCCAATTGTCAACTGTGCAGCCATGATAGGAAGAGGTGAGGCAAGAATATGCCTAAATGCAGTGCACAATAAACCCTATCGGTGCGTTAATGCAGAAGAAGCAATCAAGGGTAAGTCCATAAACGAAAGCAATGCAGATGCAGCCGGAGCAGCAGCGATTGAAAAGGCAAAAACCCTTCCGGGTGACAGAAACAAGTGGAAAATACAACTTGCAAGGACAATGGTTAAAAGGGCTATACTGGGATGTGCTTGATTGTTGGTTTAAAAGTATAAATAGTGGATTGATATTTTGTATTTAGCATTATGGAGGTAAAAGTGGTAAATTCTGATATACCTAAAACCCAAATGACATACTTCAAGGAAGAAGACATCCTCCATTTTATTCTATCTGATGAAAACGAGACAAACAGCGTTGAGTTAAGCCCCAATATTACCGCTGAATTAAATGAGAATGGATATCTAATCGGGATTGAGATTCTTCAAGCGAGTTCTTTTATTAGAGATACTATCCTTGAATCAGCGCAGGCTAAAATGATGGATTTTAAAAAATCATATAACAAGGTCAATTTGGAAGACACCAAAACCTTAATAGGCCATGAAGGTTAAAGAGGTGATCAGGGGAAAATCCATCAGTGAAGGTAATGTTAATGCAGCCGGAGCCGCTGCAATAGAAAAGGCAAAAACCCTTCCGGGTGAAAGAAACAAGTGGAAGATACAGCTTACAAGGACAATGGTTAAAAGGGCAATACTTGGCTGTGCTTGATTGGATGTTTATTGTAAGAATCAATAATAGAAGTGTATTCTCCATATTTTAGAGAAAGAGGAAATGTGAACCCCAAAAAAAATGTCTATATATAAAAATATTACCCGACGTTACACTGTTTGATAATATGTTCCCTTTAAGCTGATGAGGTGATGTATGGCAAATTTATTTTGGAAAAAAGATGGGAGAACCAAGAGCCTTTTATCTACGCCTTTTAAGACAGAAGAGGAATTTGAAAAAGAAATATTCAATACACGTGAAATTCTTGAAGACATATTTCTAATCAAGCGTCAAATTCGCGGCGGTAATAAAAACGGAATACCAGATATTGTTGGTATAGATAATGATGGTAATATTTGCATTATCGAAATGAAAAATGTAACGGTTGATGCATCAATAAAGATCGGAAGAGCACACGTCTGAACTCCAGTCACCGCTCATTATCT
>CAZXUA010000044.1:0-27010 GCA_964643755.1 uncultured Desulfatiglans sp.
ACACCCTATCCTACACTCTTTCCCTACACGACGCTCTTCCGATCTGTGGTAATTTAATTTATCTTCTCCGTGTTCTCTGTGCTCTCAGTGGTAAAACTATTTATGATTTATTAATCAAGGATCATTACACATATAACATTAAACCATTCAGGAGGATTTAGCATGATTAAAGGCAGCAAAGCAGGTTCCACAAAAACAATTTATTCATTTATGGTTTTCACTCTTTTATTGAGCATGATTATTTCAGGGTGTAAAACAACCGGTAAAGAGGGAGTAGCTTCAAGCCCAACTGTCTCAGAAAAAGATTATAAATCCCTTGCAAAATCAATTATAGAAAAGGCCCAACCCCAGATACAAGAGATAACAGGCCGCAAATATAAAGATGATAAAATAAAATATGAGACAATAACACGTGATGATCTTAGAAAGCTTCTTATTGAAGAAGAGCTCCCTGGCATAAAAAAGCTTGCCCAGGGGCTGGATGAAGATATGATCATACGACAGCTTGAGGTATCCACAGAAAAAAGAAGTCAGAATTATGCTGTCAGGTATTCAAATCTTAGAAAGATTCTTTATGTAATTCCTGAAAACATTGTCCCTGTGGCTGTAAGATCAGGGGTAGAAAAAGAAGAGCTGCAAAATTTCCTGTTGCTGCTTATCGCACATGACATGGTTCATTGTCTTGATGACCAGCATTATGACTTTATGAAACAACTGGGTAGATGTACAACAACAGAACTGATTTCTGCCTTTGGGGCGGTAATAGATGGTAACGCGGCATATGTTACGAAAAAAATGGCAGATAACCAGAAGATACCTGAAAAAACTTACATAAACGCATCAAAGGCAAGCCTTACCATACAGGATGAAACAACCGGCGCAGGAAAACAGAATTTTGATTTATACATTGCAAAGGGCTCTAAATTCATAAATGCGATAATTGGCAAGAAAGGAGCTGAAGGTGTTTCATCAGCCTTTTTAACACCGCCTGTCTCCACTCGACAGATAATATTTCCTGAAGAGTATCTTAACCCTACAGCCCTCTCCTCTATAAATTGTACCAAGTTGATTGAATCCATAGCCGGTAAACTTAAAACAGAGGGCATGCAATCACAGAAAACAACAGTAGGCACTATGGTATTACAGAATGCCCTTGCCACCCAGGGGTTAAACAAGGAGGAGGCAGAGGTTATATCAAATAATCTTATGGATGGAGCTGCATTCACTGCCATTAAACTAGCGGTTAAACCCTCTATTGTTACAGTGCAGATACTCAATTTTAAGGATGAAGATGATGCAAGAAAATTTGATACAGCCTCAAAGCTTATTCAGAAATCCCAGGAGGCGCAGATCAAGGCAAGATTAAATACCTCATATAATATTATAAAAGATGAGGAAACAGTGCAGGAGGGTTTTGATTTTGTCAGATACAAAGAGATTGAGCTAAAAACAGATGCAGAGGCAACGTTAACGAAAGAGTTAACAGGATTATCTGACACTGTATATATAACTATTGGATATATTAATTTTGAGGAGGCAACAGAACAAAAGATTCGTGAGACCCTTGAACTGATCTACGCAGAACTTAAAAAGATGGATAAGGCTGTAAAATCGGCTGCGCTGTAAATTTTAATAATAAGGGATCATTACACATATAACATTAAACCATTCAGGAGGATTCAGCATGATTAAAGGCAGCAAGGCAGGTTATACAAAATTCATTTATTCATTTATGGTGTTCGCTCTTTTTTTAAGCATGATCATTTCAGGCTGCAAAACAACAAATGAAAATAATGTTCAAGCAGCAATACCAGCAGAAGAAGAGCGTTTTGAGATCAACGATAAGACCGTAAGGGCAATGATAGAAAAGGCAGAACCTCTTATTGAAGAGGTTACCCAGATGAAATACAAAAAGAAGATGAAATATGAGATAGTAAAAAGGGATGTGATTCGTGATGAACTGACTCAGGATCTTATCCCTCAGATCAAAAGACTCTTGAATATCACTAATTATGACATGGTAAAAAGGCAGGCTGAGATGACAGCCCAGATAACAAGTCAATCCTTGCTGGGTAAATATTCACTTGCCATAAAATCCTTTTATATTGTGCCAGATAATGTTGATACAATATCTAAGATACTGGAAGTTAAGGAAGATCAGCTTCACGATTTCGTTTTCCTGCTTGTGACCCATGAGATGGTTCATGCACTTGATGATCAGTATTTTGATCTTAAAAAGATAATTGCCAGTAAAACTACTGTGGAAACAGCCGGTGCTTTTAATTCACTTTTAGAGGGTCATGCAGTATATGTTACCAATAAAATTGCTGACAGACTTAATATGAGTGAAACAGCTAAACAGACATCTGTTAAATCAGCAGCAGGTGTATCTGGTGAATTAAACCGCATGCAACAACAGGCATATCACAGCATCTATGTAAAGGGGGCTGAGTTTGTCCAGGCTATTATCGACAAAAAAGGGCCGAAAATTATCACAACTGCTTTTACTTCACCTCCAATATCTACCAGACAGATTATGAACCCTGATGAGTACCTGAATCCTACAGCAATTACAGGTATTGACAGTTCTGCTATTATTAAAAAGGTGGCGGAAAAACTTCCCATAGAGGGAATGAGCCCTCAGTCAATTGATATAGGTGGCATGATTTTACGTACCCTGCTTATATCCAAGGGTATACCTGAAAGTGAGGCTGGACCCATCTCAGACAATTGTGTAAATGGCGCCATATACATTGCATCCAAACAGGTTATGCAGACCTCCCAGAATATATCACTATTTTTGCTCAACTTTACCACAAGCGAGGATGCAGCAAAATTTGATGATATTTCACAGAAGATAGATAAATCTGAAATAGCGCAAATGAATGCGAAGCTAAATTCCTACTATAAGATACTAAAGGAAGAAGATCTTAATCTGGATGGTTTCAGTGTAGCAAGGAGCCGTGAATACGAAACAAAAACAGATAACAAGATCACAAAAAAGCTTGGCTCAACAGCGATTATAGATAATATGTATATTGAGGTTGGTTTTGAGAACATGGAAAAACTGACCGCTAAAGAAATGAGGGAAATACTAGACATTATCTATTCAGAACAACATAAATTGAAACAGATATGATTAATAGTTACTCATAAAATAAAGGATAACAAAAATGAAAAAGATTTTATTAGCTGTATTTCTGGTATTAGTTTTTTGTACTCAATCGCAGGCTGAGTCTTCGGTCTGGAAGGTTCAAAAGAGCGATTCAGTATTGTATGTTGGTGGCACGATCCATTTATTGCGTCAATTCGATTATCCGCTCCCCCAGGAATTTGATAAGGCCTACGCATCATCTGACATGCTTATTTTTGAGGTTGATCAGGGCAAGGCAAGCGATCCATCAGTACAACAAAAGTTATTGTCAAAGGCCATGTACACTGATGGCACCACTGTTGATATGCACCTTTCTGCTGATGTATATAAACTGCTCAATGAACACTGTTTAGCAAACGGAATTCCTATTGAACAGCTAAAGCAGTTTAAACCCCAGATAATAGCGGTATTGATGGATGCTATGGAGCTTGCAAAGCTGGGTGTATCACAGGAGGGTGTTGACATGTTCTTCTACAAAGCCGCCTCAAAGGACAATAAGGCTGTTGAAGGGCTTGAGACCATAGATGAACAGATTGATTACCTTCTTGAAATGGGAAAGGGTCATGAAAATGATTTAGTCTCCTATACAATTACTGATATAAATTCCACAAAAAATAATTTTGAAATTATTGTGGATTCATGGAGACGAGGTGATGTTGATAAACTTGACAGGTTGATTGTTGGTGAAATCAGGACAAAGATGCCTGAAATATATAAAGACGTTATTATGAACCGGAATAATAACTGGATGCAGGTGATCGAGAAATATTTTGCGAATCAGAAGACCGAGTTTGTGATGGTTGGAATGGCCCATCTGGTTG
Organism: uncultured Desulfatiglans sp.; assembly: GCA_964643755.1. GTDB lineage: Bacteria > Desulfobacterota > DSM-4660 > Desulfatiglandales > HGW-15 > JAAZBV01. Next base: position 3,976 of record CAZXUA010000044.1, read on the forward strand.
GCACTGATGAAATAATCGAGATGCTAAGTAAAAAAGGATACAAGGTAGAAAAACTGTAAAGGCTAAGAAAGCAAGGGCAGGCAAGCAGGCCTGCCCCTACATTACACTATGCGCTATGCGTAATGCGCCTTGCGCCTTACCTCCACTCATCTATTGATGCGCTTGAGTTATAGGAAAAATCCCCTGCCTGCCAGAAAAGGTTTGTGCCACCACCAACTGACAGTATTGTTATCTTGGAGGTATTTGAAAACTGCGGGATATATTCATCCCTTGGGAGCTTCATCCATTTGGCTATTGGTTCCTGACCCATCCTGCCCATTGGCAGCACAAAATTCTGAACCGCATAGTATTCATCGAGCCAGTCACCAACCTTAACTTTACAATTCTTTTGTATCCATTCTATAAGCTGTTCCTTTGAATTATATCCCTCGCTGTTTTTAAGCTGGTGTATGATGTTCGGATCAAGGAGCAGTGTAGCAGATGAAAAGGGGCTTACAAATTTAAGCCAGAATGGTATCTGCGGGGCAAAGGCCTTTTCCATGCTCTGATCAGGGTGTGTAAAGCCCCAGCCAATAAAGGTGCTTACAGTACTCTCTTCCGGCTTAAAACCCTGCTGCACATGGAATGGTTTCCAACCTTCAGGCAGTTCCTCTTCATTTTCTGCAAAACATACATTATTATAGTTCAGGTTATTTCCCTGGCTTCCCATGTATGTTTCACCGACCTTACCGGATGCGCTCAGGTTTATGGATAAAAGTGTCCATGCCCTGCCTATAACCGCATTTGCCTGATTGAACGGACCAAGGGCGCCTATGCCTGAATTCATATTAATTTCATTACGTATGGGTCCGTTCACAACCACCATTGCTGCAAATGATGTAGTCGATGTAGAAAGGGAAGTCATGCCTGTAGATGCAAGCGCAAGGATCACCGGAAAATGTTCCGGCCTTGCCCCTGCCATTACAGCATTAACAGCTACCTTTTCAACTGTATAGCTCCACAGCTCATGGGGTGATGATGGCTGCATCTTTCCTACAATCTCATTCGGGTCACGGCTTGTTCCCTGGAGCATCTCCTTTACCCTTGCCTCGGTTGGCAGCACAATCGGAAGCCCGTCTGTCCAGCCATTATCAAGAAAGAGCTGGTGCAGGTTTTCCTCTGTGTCAGGCGCTACTAACCTCTCAGATGGCCTTTCAATAGAGCCTGTCTCAGAATCTTCTTTGCTTAATGGCACTGTGATGGCATCAATGATCTCCTGAAGCACTGGCTTTCCTGTAACAGGGTCATTTGCCAGCAGATACTCCCTGCATGTTGCAGCAGTGGTGCCTGCAATAGGGTGAGGCACAAAGGTATACCGCATATTAGCCATCCCCTTTTTATATATATAGGTTTTAACAAGGTTTTCAAACTTGAGGGTAACTATAGGGGCGGTAGGGATTCCAAGTTTTTCTACTGTCAATGAGTGGCCGGCGACCGACGGCGCGCATGTGCTTCAATGGCCCACAGCCATGATCATGGCGTGCCCCTTTTCCTTTATCTCTTTCCATAAATCAGGGTCATCATTAAAATATGTCCCGATCTTGCTCCTCAGTTCCCATTTTGTTTTAGGATACTTTGCCTTGAGGATATCCTGGAGTTCTGTTAAAAGCTGATGTGTTGCAGAAAAACCTATATCCACTATGTATATGGTTTTACCATCCAGGCTGGTTAACCTTGGGGCCATGGGCACCTTTTGTATTGCAGGCGGCTGGCCAAGGGGATTATAAACGGTTATCTTTGGTTCTGCGGAATAAGATGAAGCTGTAATGGCCAGAGCTGTTAAGGTTAAGACAAGTGAATACTTAAATCTGTTACAAATATTTCTATTCAAGATCTTCCCTCCTCGACTATAATAAACCTGAATGTTTCACCTCAAAGACTATTATATGTAAAATCAAGTATATTTGATCGATCAAGATCTGTCGAGAAAAATTAAATCATCGGATAAGAGAGGTTGAGACACTAAAAAAACCGGTGAGAAGACCTAAAAGGCAATATCCTGAATCTCCCCTGGGAGGAGATTCAGGATCAGGCTATAGCCTATTTATGATTTATCTCTCCTGCTGTTTTTTCATATGATTTTAGCCCTAATCTCAGGACAATAACACCAATTGCAGAGGCAGCAAAACCCGATATTACTGCGGAAGATCTCACCATCACAGGATCTTTAAATACATAATCGGTCAGGAACCCGACTGTTGACATCCCGACAGGCCCTGACACCAAACCTAATATGAGAAAACATAATGCGGTAATCTGTCCACGCATCTCATTGGGTGAAATGGATTGTAAAGATGCCGGCCCGAGACCTGCGGAAACTCCACCAAAGAAGATAGTGCCACCCATGCAAAAGAGTACCCATAATGGTTTATCAACTGCATGGGCAAGGGCTACAGGAATAAGGACAAGGGATTCAGCAGCCATCATGAGCTTTATATAAACCGCCTTTTTTCCTTTACTGATAAAATAATTGGCAAGGGTTCCTGAAATAAGGAGGCCTAATGACCCGAAAATAAAAAATGTAATACCTGAATAGGTGCCTATCATGGCATTGTCCCAGCCATAACCTCTTCTTGTAAACCATGCGACAGTCCATCCCAGCATGGCGCCGTTTGTCATGGCGCCAAAGGTAGTGCCGCCAATTATGGACCCATAGGTTTTCCAGTTCCTGACTACATAACTGATTGTTGACCTGAAATTAGCAGGTCCGCTTTGCTCTTTGCGCACAGGCTCCTTTACAGTAAACATTGCCAGCACTAAAAATATACCAGGAACACCTACCAATATAAAGGATAACTGCCACGGTTTCACATGTCCAAGAAGGGGTATATCAATCGGGCCCATATTAAATGCATACTGGGAAACGACTCCGCCAGCAATATTTGAAACAAGTGTCCCGAACATAATGGCATTTGATAAGACATTCAAGGGCAGACCGCGCTTTTCACGCTGGAAATAGTCTGCTACAAGAGAATAGGCACATGGCACAAGACATGCCTCGCCTACACCAACCCCTACCATTGAAAAAAACAACTGCCAGTAGGTGGTTGATCTGCCGCATAGCACTGTCATACCGCTCCAGAGGGCAATACCAATAATGAGCTGGCCACGGCGTGAATGCGAGTCAGCAAGCCTGCCAAAGGGTATACCCATAATGGTATAAACTATTGAAAATGAGAGGGTCGAAAGAAGGCTGAACTGCAAATCATTTATCTGCAGATCACCCTTTATCGGTTCAATCAGAAATGTGATAATCGCCCTGTCCACAAAGGCCAGGGTATAGGAAAAGAAAAGTACAATCACAACATACCATGCATACCCAAAGGAAGGATAACCGGAGTTCTTTGTCATAAGCGATGCATTACTGGAAGACGATGTATTCATTCTTTATAAAACCTCTCTTTAAATAGTTTATGAATCTGTCTCTATATTCTACCTTTTTTTCTCTTCAAGCTGTTTGTCAATGATCTCCTGTATAGCTTTTATAGAACGGTCTTTGATAAGACTGCCGTTAATAAATAGCGTAGGAGTTCCCTTTACACCTGCCTTTTCTGCATCCAGGATATCCCTGCTGATTCTATTCTGAACCTCTTTCGAATTTATCTTTCTTTCAAACTCATTTGGGTCAAGCTTAAGATCAGTGGCAATTTCACGCACAAGTCCGCCGCTCATCTGTTTTGTATCTTTATAAAGCCTTTCCTGAACCTCCCAGAATTTTCCCATTGCATCAGCAGCTAGGGCAATGCTTGCCGCCTTTCTTGCAAAATTGTGCGTGGATAAAGGAAAGTTCTTAATAACAATCTTCAATGTCTCCTTATTCATTTCGATCAACTTATCGTAAATAGGCTTAAGCCTTGAACAGTAAGGGCACTGATAATCGGTGAAAACAACCATTACAACCGGGGCATCAGCCTTTCCCATAAATGGTGACCCCTCTATGTTGATCTCCTGTTTAAATTCCACAAGGATAGTGCGTATTTCTTTATCTTTTCTATTCTTAAGGATCAGGATATTTTCATCAGGGCCACATGCGATGCTCTCTGTGTTTTTGCCTGCATCAATTTTGCCTTTAAGGTTATAGCTTGAATCATATACATCGACGATTCCATCATCGGTGAGAATGAAAATATATGATCCTCTTGATGACACAACCACATCCACAGGTTTTTTATCAAGGTTTAAAGTCTGCTTTATCTGCCACTCAACCTCTGCGAATGAAGGGGAGGATAAGACAAGAGAGATAATAAAACTGATTATAGATCTTTTCACATAATCCCCCTGAATATATTATTTAACAATCTGGATCTTATCTGACAGGCCATCTTCATAGCTGCTCCAGCCTGAATTCATGCCATAAGGGCTGCGCTGTAAGATTGCCTCTATGCGTCGGATCTTTCCCTTTTCAATCTTGAAAAGCTCTGCCACCTGCCATGTCCATGGTTCAGATGGCCCTTCAACCGCGCTTCGTCCATCAGGGGTTGTAAATTTACGTGAATCCCCGGCAGCATGATCAAAGAAGCAGAAGCTGAAGACTATACCATGCTCACGGTCAACCGCTACAAAGCGGCGGTCACGTATGCGGGTTACAAAATGGATAAGCCCTGATTCAAACTGCTGTTTGCATCCCCAGTGAGAGGAATATACTGTCTCTTTTAGGGGATCAGGCATTTGCTTGCCTTCAGGTAATGGGACATTGGTGGCTCTTCCGCCATTTTCATATCGGTCACAGTCATCGGTAAATGGGTATGTGCCTGTGCCATCCACGCCCTTGCCATCATTCTTCTGCATGCCGCTAAAATAGTAGTTGGCGGTCTTTATCATCTCTTCACGGCTAGCCCTCTCATTCTCAGGGATAACCTCAAGAAAAGTCGGGTGAGGATTACCAAGCTCTTCACCCATCTTTTCAATAAGTTCAGCGGCTGAAGGGCCTCTTTCAGCGCCAGGATTCAATAGATTACTCTCAGGTCGTATTACAAGCTGTTCCGCCTCTGTAATCAGACCATTAACTATCTTAAGTCTTAAGGCGATCGCAACAGGGCTAGGCTTGTCTCCCTCATTCTGGGCCTCTTCCCTTGCTGTACCGAAAAAACCGATCTGCTGGGTTTCAATATCAGGTACATAGAATTTGTATGTCCCCTTTCCCACCATGCTTGCCCAGAGCCCCTCCTCTCCAAGGGGTAGTCTCACCCCATTCTCTGTAAATATGCACTCTTTGCTGAAAAGGGTTTCAGAGGGGGTTTTTGCCAGCATTGCATCCATGTACTTATCGACAAAACCTTTAAGACACTCTTTATCACAGGTTTTTACTACCTGGGGCTCAGTGGGTTTCTGTGTCTGGGGATGCTCCTGATTCTGGCATGCAGTGAAACAAAGCAAAAGAATAAAGATTAAGGCTGGTGATAAAAATATCTTCCGCATAGGCTTCTCCTCTTAAACTTGTTGATTTGAATTGTTTATTGGGGGTTGAGTATAGGAATATTGCCTTTGCGTGTCAAAATAATAATTTCAGGCATGAAAATATGGCTCTAACCTTTTCAGTTTCATTTTCTCATCAGGTCAACACGTGTCTTTAAGGCCTTAAGAAGTCTTCTGGCCCATATAAATTCTGTGGCTAGCAGGGCCAGACCCAGAGGGATAACCACAAATGCCGGTCCCGGTAGGACAATCATGGCTATGCCCGCCACCAAAAGAGTAAAGCCTATCACGATTACAATCAGTCTCTTGGCCTGCTTTAATGTATGGATTATTATATGATTCATTATTTATACCTGAACAACTCGGGCAACTTTAAACTATTTTTACCTGTTGCGCAATTACCTTATCTCAGTAGGGGCGGACCTTTGTGTCCGCCCTGAAAAATCTATGTTCCAGCACTGAAATAGCCGTTATTACCGCCTCATATGGGCAGACACGCGGGTCTGCCCATACAGGAATCTGAAAATCAACGAAGTTACATTCCATTCAATCCGGGCACTTTTCCTCTCGGTGGTGTAGCCGTTAAACTCTTTTGCTTCTACTCCGTGTTCTCCGTGTAATCCGTGGTTAAATATTTAATGAATCAGGCTTTCTGCTCCTGCTTCTCCTTGAACAACTCGCCTATGCCGCCAATGCTACCAAGGATACCGGCTGTTTCCATTGGCAGAAACACCTTTGTGGCCTTGCCGTCAGCTATCTTTGGAAGGGCCTCAAGGTACTTGATAGCAATAAGGTCATTAGTCGGGTTCCCCTTATGGATGGCGCTGAATACCGTCTCTATGGCCTGTGCCTCACCCATTGCAACCGTAAGTTTCTGGTATTTATCTGCATCAGCAACCCTCTTTATAGCCTCTGCCTCACCCTCTGCCTTGAGCACCTGTGATTGCTTTAAACCCTCAGCCTCAAGGATTGCAGCCTGTTTTTTGCCTTCGGCCTCAAGTATGGCGGCCCTCCGCTCCCTTTCCGCCTTCATCTGCCTGTGCATGGCAGTTGTAACATCAGCAGGAGGCTCTATCCTCTGCAACTCCACCCTTGTAACCCTGGCCCCCCATTTATCTGTGGCCTCATCAAGTACCTGCCTGAGTTTATTATTTATGATTTCCCTCGATGTAAGCGATTCATCAAGGGCCATATCGCCTATCAGGTTTCTGAGGTTTGTCTGTGCAAGCTTTGTAGCTGCCAGATAAAAATCGGTAATATTATATTTTACCTTTACAGGGTCTGTTATTTCATAATATACAACTGCATCAACCTCAACAACAACATTGTCTTTAGTGATAACAGCCTGTGGAGGCACATCCACCACCTGCTCCCTCATATCAATCTTTGTAATTGATTCAAGAAAGGGTAATATGATGGTAAGCCCACTGTCTGCAGTCCGTTGATATTTACCCAGCCTCTCTATGAGCCCCTTCTGGTAAGGCAGTACAATCCTTGTACCCATTGCAACAATAACAATAACAACAATCATTATAAAAATAAGTAATATTTCCATCTCTTATCCCTCCTTTTTTACCGGTTTAACTATCGCCTTTGTTCCATCAACCTTTATGATCTCAATTATTGTATTAACGCCGATCTTTTCACCATTCTCGCTCATGGCCCTCCACTCATCCGGCCCTGCCTTTACCCTGCCTTTACCTGCAACATTATCTATCTCTTCTATCACATAGCCATTCAGCCCTATGAACCGGTCAGCGCCAATGCCAGGCGGCTGCTTTGCTGTTACCCTCTCAGCAAACCTGCGGCCAAATACAAAGAGGATGCCTGATAAAAGGATAAAAACAATCAGTTGAGCAGTAGTCCCTACACCCAGCATGGCCAGTATCCCTGCGCCAGCAGCGCCTATGCTGAACCATATAAGAAAAAACCCGGCAGTAAAGATCTCTGCGATAAGCAGGACAGCGGCCATTGCTATCCATATCCACCACATCTCTATATGCATAATTAACCTCCTTTTTTGATTAGTTTCATAATATTATCCAGACTAAACCGCTGATTTATGTCTTCTTATGCGCCATAAACGGTGTAGCGACCGCTACAATAGATAAAAAAATCAAAATTGCGGGATACAGAAATATTTTTTATGAAAATTTGTAAATATGTATTATTTACCGGCGGGGTTGATTTCAACAAGATTGATGAATGGTTTGCCTGATGCAACTGATAATGATCAAGCATGAACAGAATATTTTTTTAAATCACACTGAAATTATTTAATGGAGAATTTAATCTTTCATATTCTATCTTGACACATCTGTCAACGACCAGGATAGCCCCTGCTTTTAATGCCTTTTCACATGCCTCACGGTGAAACACCCCGAGCTGCATCCATATAACCTTTATATTTTTTTTAATGGCCTGATCAACAGCATCAGGTAATCGTTCATTGCTTAAAAAAAGATCCGCCATATCAACATCATGGGGTATATTCATTATGGAACTGTAACATTTCTCACCGAGTATCTCTTTCTGGCCCGGGTTAACAGGGGTGATATTGTATCCATGTTTAACAAGGTATCTGGCGACTATGTTGGATGGCCTCTCCTCCTTTGGTGAGAGTCCTACAACAGCTATCTTCTTTACATCACCAAGTATCTGCCTGATTTTTTCAGGTGTGGCGTTGATACTATCTATATAGGATTTATCAGCACCAATCATTTGATGATCTCGTTTACCTTTTTTACCTTTTCAGATATCTCCATGGCCTGTCGCACCCCTGGCACATGATTTATAACCTGATTTTTAATGCCCTTCTCAATCATATCAGGGGCATTTTCCTCTTCATCTTTTTTTCCAGTGGGTTCTTTTGCTGGCGAGCCTTTTATCTCTTTTTTGATATTCCTGAATTCACGTATAGCCCCGCCAAGCCCCTTCCCTATTTCAGGGATCCTTTTTGCGCCAAACAAGATAAATATGATTATGGCAATAACTATTAACTCTGGTGTTCCGATTCCAAACATCTTTAATTCCTTTTTATTTCACATATTCTATAGGTTGATCATCCTTGCCCCGAGCCTCAACTGACCCAATATGATAGGCCGTTTCACCCATTCCTTTTAGCCGCTGCAAGGCCTCGTTAAGATCATCGCCGCTTACTACTATAATAAGGCCAAGGCCATTGTTGAATGTCCGCAGCATATCCTCATCAGATATATCTCCTGCCTTTTTAAGGTAATGAAACACAGGCAGTGATTCCCATGATGATGTCTTTATAACAATCTTGCACTGTGAAGGCACTATCCTTGGCAGATTGTCAGTGAGACCTCCTCCCGTTATATGGGCGATTCCATAGATGCGGAACCCCCTGCTAAGGTTACTTACTGTCTTCACATAAATCCTTGTGGGCGTAAGCAACTCTTCACCCAGGGTTTTGCCAAAATCATCCACATAATCAGTAACCTTCATCTTCAACTGTTCAAAGAATATCTTTCTTGCCAGGCTGTAACCATTGCTGTGAAGCCCTGTTGAACTTATACCTATAAGTTGATGACCGAATGCAATCTCTGACCCGTCAAGGAGTTGGTCATTATCCACAATACCTGTAACAAACCCGGCAAGGTCATATTCACCTTCACTGTAAAATCCCGGCATCTCTGCTGTCTCACCGCCAATCAGAGAACAGTTGGCCTCTATGCACCCGGCTGATATGCCTTTTACTATCTCTACACACTTATTAACATCAAGGCGTCCCATTGCTATATAATCAAGCAGAAAAAGCGGCGCAGCCCCCTGAACAACTATGTCATTTACGCACATGGCGACAAGATCTATACCAACTGTGTCATGCTTATCCATCATAAAGGCAACTTTAAGTTTAGTGCCAACCCCGTCTGTTGACGCCACAAGAACCGGGTTCTTCATATCCTGTGTTGGAAGTGAATAAAGCCCAGAAAACCCGCCTATATCAGTTTTAACATTGGATTTAAAAGTCTTTGATACTATTGGTTTTATCAGCTTTACAAAATTATTACCGGCATCAATATCAACGCCAGCCTCTGCATATTTGTCCTTTTTCTTCCTTGATGTCATTAAAAAGTCACCGCCAGTTCTTTACTAATATTGATTATCAATCGAGCAGCCGATATGTCTAATTCATATAAAAAAGATAATAAATAGTGTGTCAGATACCCTGTTTTGTCAACAGTTTTCTTGATGCACAATTTTAAGCCAGATCACTCACGGACCAGAACCTTAAGAAAAAGATCACCGCTCCTGTCATATGATATCCTCTTTCCCATGCCCCTTAACCTGAGTGTTGAGCCATCCTTTACACCAGGCGGTATAGTAACCCTGAAAAGCCTCCGCTGAAATCCCCAGGGAATATTGACAAGTTTTCTGGTTCCGTTTATTGCCTCCAGCGGGCTTATTATTATATCACCGGTAAGATCAGGGTCTTCAGTTGTACTGACCGTATGAATGTTCTGCAGGCCTGGTGTGCCCTTTTTTGATGTAGCCACACGCAGTTTATCGTCTAAGCCTGACCTGGGGGCAATAAGCAGCATCTTTAAAAATATTATCCCAGCAATAAAACCTCCTATATGGGCCCACCACGCTATGCCGCCACCGTGAACCGATGACCCTGCCGCATTCAGGAATTGCAGTAAAAACCAGATGCCAAGGAAAATAAAGGCAGGCACCTCTATAAAATATGGGATAAACAAAATAGGTATAAGTGTAAGTATCTTTGACCCCGGGTACAAAATCATATAGGCGCCCATAACACCTGCAATGGCACCGCTTGCCCCTATGGTGGGTATGGTGGAATGGGGGTTCAACGCCAGATGTAACAGGCCTGATGCAACACCACTCAGCAGATAAAAAAGCAGGTACCTTGCATGACCGAGCCTGTCTTCTATGTTATCACCAAATATGTATAATGACCACATATTACCTAAAAGGTGCCAGAACCCTCCGTGAAGAAACATAAAAGTAACAAGGGCTATTGCCTGTTCCAGCGGATTGAACATCCTTCCTATTTCTGGCACGGTATATCTGGCAGGAACAAGCCCGTAGATGCGTATAAATGAATCAAACCCGGTTCCCTGTGAAAGCTGGATAATGAAAAAAAAGATATTAACAGCAATTAAAATATTGTTCACAACCGGGTAATTTTTTGAACTAATTGTATCTCTCAGGGGTATCATATCTTTTCCATTCTAATTATATGGATCAGTAATATCAGAATCCGCCATTTATCGAAAGATAAAATAAATACTACATGGGAAATGAATGGCAGGGAAATAATTGTACTAATCACCTTTTACAGGCCATAAAATGGATATGTCCCATTAAGGATATACTTTAACAGGTAAATTATATTGACATTTCCTGCTCTTATTTCTAAACAGTTATAACATGTTGTAAAAAATTAGAGACATTTACAGCGCCTGATTTTTTGTTATTGCTCAAGGCATGTACGTTCCGGTTAAACGAATACGGGTAAAAATGGAAGAGAACTCAGTAGACAGAAGTTTTTCAGAGAGCCTTGCAGGCATAAAAAATATCGGCAGGTATGAAATAGTCTCAAAACTTGGCCGGGGAGGCTCAGGCATTGTTTTCCTGGCAAAAGACCCCTATATAAAAAGGAAGGTAGCAATCAAGGTAGCCCAGACCCCAACAGACAGATCAAGGGAGAAATTCCTTGTTGAGGCACAGTCAGCAGGGCAGTTCAGCCACCCGAACATAGTATCTATATATGATGTTGGTGTGCAGGCAGATTTCTGCTACATTGCAATGGAGTATATTGATGGACACACCCTTAACAGATACTGTGATAAAAATAATCTTCTTCCCCTCCAAAAGGTCATTGAGATCATATTGAGCGTATGCAGCGCCCTTGATTACAGCCACAAAATGGGGATTATCCACAGGGATATTAAACCGGCCAATATTATGCTCGACGGAGAGGGTTTAACCAAGATCACCGATTTTGGTGTTGCCCAGATGATAGAGGAGATACCCTCAGCAGGTTTTTTTGGAACACCGAGCTACATGTCACCTGAACAGGTCAAGGAATCTGCAATAGGCTTTCAGAGCGATATCTTTTCTTTGGGCTGTGTTTTGTATGAACTCCTTTCCGGGGAACAGGCATTCCCGGGTGATAATAATTTTTCTATTATCTACAAGATAATTAACACAGAGCCTCAACCCGTACTTTCCCTAAGAGAAGAGCTGCCTGAAATAATTGGCGACATAGTTAAAAAGGCAATCGCAAAGGAGACTGGCGCAAGGTATCAGACATGCACTGAGCTTGCCTATGACCTGAGGATTGCGCTAAGGGGGATATCAGGCTCTGCAGTCACAAGTGACAAGATAAAAGATGTGGCCGACTATATATCACACCTTAAATTTTTCCAGAACTTCCCCCATGACGAGGTAAAAGAGATAGTTGCACTAAGCCAGATACTCAAGGTAGGTAGCGGAAAAAAGATAGTCTCTGAAGGTGAGATAGATGATACATTTTATATACTGATGAGCGGAAGGGCCGGCGTCAGGAAAAGCAGCAACCTTATAGCCACCATAAATACCGGCGACTGTATTGGTGAGATGGCCCTCATAGGCAGCCAGAAGAGGATAGCAGATGTTACCGCTGAAACAGACTGTATCCTGTTAAAGATCAGCGCATCATTGCTAGATAATGCCTCAGACTCCCTTAAGCACCTCTTTTTTAAAAATTTTGCTGTCGCGCTGGTTCAGAGATTATCGGTCTCTTCAAGAAACAGATAGAGCTACATACTGGTAATACCTTTGTCTCTAAATCTTTCATACTGTTTTCTATAGTGAGGATTGCCCCTGTCAAGCATAATTGCCTCTTCTATAATCCTTACAGCCATCTCTCTTTTACCCATTAGAAAGCAGGCCTCTGCCAGGGTATCCAAAAATACTGGAGATCTTTCAATCGCAACTGCGTCGTTTGCCAGTTCAAATCCCCTTTTTATATCATCCGCTTCAGGGTTTTCTGATGTAAGAAGAAGCCATGCAAGGTTGTTAAGTGCCACAGCCTGCTTTCTATCAAGCCTAATGATCTTTTCATATATATCCTTTGCCTCATCAAGCTTTTCCATCCCGTGATATGCCATTGCTAGGCTCATCATAAGCCCTATATCACCCGGCCTTTTTTCGGCCTCATTTTTTATCATGAAGGTGATAAGGTTGTCTGTAACATACCTTTTTACCGGCATTACAAAAAACATGGTGGAAACCAGTAAAATAACGACGATAAGCATTATACAGGCAGATACCACAATCCTTCTGTGTCTTTTTATTAGCCCTGGGTTTTCCTTGCTTTTTAATAAGAATTCCACCCTCTGCCTGATGCTGAAATGGTGCCAGCTCGGCACATCCCTTATCTTTCCGCTTAATAGGGCAATCTTTTCAAGTGAGCTTATTATAGGTTCAGGGTCATTAAGTGTGACTGCTGCATAGATATCTGCCTCCCTTTCAAAGTGGCGCATGAAAAAACCCATAATAAACCTGAAATATATGATCAGGCCCAGGATTACAGGGAGAGTAAAAAGAAGTATATTTAAGCTTTCCGACATGCTGCGTGATGAAACCTTTGAAGCCATAAATCCAATGAAAACTGGATAATAGTCTGAATCAATAATCCCCATAACAAGTATGAAAAAACCGATAAAGAGTATTGAAAGCTTCACCTGATGTTTATATTTGGCATGCCCTGCCTCATGGGCCATTACTGCATTCAGTTCAGATTGAGTAAGTACATCCATAAGCGAATCAGTAATCATGATATACCTGTATCCGGGTATAATCCCCATTATACCTGCGGTCATCATCTTTCCTTCAAGGAGCGGCCAGTTCACAATATCCCTGTATTTAAAGCCTAGCTGTCGTAAAAAATCCCTTATTCCCTCTGCCTTTAATGAATCAGACAAAGGTTTACAGCCCCAGAAATATTTTATAACAACAGGTATAAAGATCATGATTATAAGCAGAAACACCATAAGAAAGATGATCTGACCTGCGGGGCTGTCAAGGAATATTTTAAGCCCCCGAAATGGGCTGTAGTTAATAAGGTCAGTAACAATGGAGAGCATTAACCACGGGAATAAAACAGGTATATTTAACCTGATATTCCCTGTAATAAAACCCCTCTTGCCAATATCTGTGCCAAAAATGATGTTATAGGCAGGCCGGGCAAAATACCACATGGTGCTTAAATAGATGAGAAAGATGAATAAGGCCGAAAGCCCCTGAAAAATGTATATGCTCCCTGCAAAGGGTATTGCATCTATCAGCCCTTTAAGGTTAAATGAAAAGAGGTCAATGCTGAAGAGAATAATGGCGGATAACGAGAGCTTGAAAACAAGCCTCTGGTAGATGGCCGCATAACCTGATGAAACGCCCCTTTCATACAACCTGATAAGGTGTCTGAACCCCATCCTACATATAAAGGCATAGATGGCCCAGAAAAGGGCTATCATGGTTATGCTGTATGACAGGGAGCCTGATGTATCCCTGTCATAAAGGCTCATATTAAATAAAAGGAGAACAATAATAAAATAGATTATATTATTGAACATACCCTCTATTTAGTTCCATTATCATCTGTCTTGAATTCCAGGTTACCACCTCCTGGTGGCAAGGTTATGTCACCCTTTATCTGGATAGATACATTATGTCTGTCTTCAAGCTCCACCAGTTCATGCCTCTTCTTATTAAGGATATAGTCTGCCACTTCAACTGGAAGGGTGGCAACAACACTTGATATACCCCCTTTAAGCACCCCTTTTTGTATCCTGCGCATAAATGAAAGGGCGGCTGCGCCAGGGCCTATTACCATTCCCCTCCCCTGGCAGTGACCACACATAATATAGGTTTTTGATTCAATGGAAGGCCTTAACCTCTGGCGCGATAGCTCAAGTAAACCGAACTTTGAAATAGGGGCTGCATCGGTTTTTGCCCTGTCCTTTTTAAGCTCTTCACGCAGGGTTTTTTCAATAGCCCTCGTGTGTTTTCTATCGCGCATGTCAATAAAGTCTATAACCACCAGACCGCCAAGGTCACGTAACCTTAACTGCCGGGCTGCCTCTACTGCCGCCTCAAGATTGGTGCTGAAGGCCATGCTTTCTACATCCTTGCTGCTTTTTGCCCTGCCTGAATTTACATCTATTGCAATTAATGCCTCTGTGGGGCCAAAGACAATTGATCCCCCTGATTTGAGCTTTACGTTGTTCAGATAAATGCTTTCAATCTGCTCTTCAATACCGTAGCTATCAAAAATGGGGCGGCTTTCCTTATAGAGTTTAACCTTGCTGGAATCCCTTGGAGAAAAAATCCTCATGTATTCCTTTATCTTTGAATAGGTCTCCTTGTCATCCACTATGACCTCGGAAACCTCACTGTTATAATAATCCCTGAGGGTTCTGAGGCAAAGGTCATCCTCCTTGTGCACAAGGGTATACGGAGGTAGCTTTGCTACATCCTTCTTGATATTTTTCCAGAGCCTCAACAACCTGTTAAGGTCTTTTGAGAGGTCTTTTTTGTTCTGACCTTCGGCAACTGTCCTGATGATATAGCCCACACCTTCAGGATATTTCATATTATTCATTATTTCCTTGAGGCGATTTCTCTCCTCTTCGCTCTCTATCTTCTTGGAAACGCCATTTATTGTGCGGCCAGGGGTAAGCACAACATACCTTCCGGCAAGGGAGATATATGTGGTGAGATGGGCGCCCTTTTTACCGGGCATCTCCTTTAATACCTCAACAAGGAGCTCCTGCCCCTTGTCTATAACCTTTTCAATAGGAGGGTAAGGGCGATCCCTGCTTGTTTCAACTACCTCATTGTAATATTCGGGGTGAATAGAGTCTATTGGCAGAAAGCCATTTTTATCTGCCCCGAAATTGACAAAACAGGCCTGGAGGCTCGGCTCTATCCGTTCAACCACACCTTTGTAGACATTACCCTCCATCTGCTCGCCGCTTATGGTATCAATATGAAACCCTTCAAGCATACCATCAGAAACAAATGCGATACGCAGCTCTTCAGCCTCAACCGCATTGATCAACATAATTTCTTTTTTCATAAATTTTCTCTTCCTGTAGATTTTAATAAACAGCAATTAAATTGCTGTAATTTTCTTTATTAGATACCATCATTTGAGTTAATTTTAAACACTGCTATCTGGTTTAAACCTAAAAGTCAATATTCGTCAGCCAGGGTTTTATCAGGTGCCTGTTAATGTCTCCTGTTAATCAGGCTTGCCGCATACCCTGCCCCAAAACCGTTATCAATATTAACTACAGTAACGCCTGACGCACATGAATTCAGCATGGCTAAAAGCGCTGCTATACCCCCGAAACTTGCCCCGTATCCAACGCTTGTGGGCACAGCAATTACAGGTTTATCAACAAGCCCGCCTATCACGCTCGGAAGCGCTCCTTCCATGCCTGCAACAACAATAAGCACCTCTGCGCTGAAAAGCGTCTCTTTTCTGGCAAGTATACGATGCAGGCCTGCTACGCCAATATCGTTTATTGTTTCTACACTGTTACCCATAAATTCTGCTGTAACTGCCGCCTCTTCTGCAACAGGGATATCAGATGTGCCGGCACATATCACGAGGATGGTTCCTCGCCCTGTAATTTCTAAAGGTTTTTTGGTCAGGACAAGGACCTTTGACCTTTCATGATATTTGCTTTCCGGGAACTCCTTGATTATCTTTTCAGCCTTTTCATCAGAAAGCCTGGTTATAAGGATGCGCTCATCCTTTTCGTACATCCTCTTCATTATAGATATTATATCTTCTACCCTTTTGCCCTGTCCGAATATCACCTCAGGGGTGCCCTTTCTGAGTTCTCTGTGATGATCTATATTTGCAAAACCAATATCCTCAAAGGGCAGACTCTTGAGGCTCTCCATTACCTCTTCAACCGTAAGATTCTTATCCCTGAGATTGGTCAGAAGTTCTTCAAGTTTTTTTTTGTTCAAAGGTATCCCCTTCCTGGAATATCTATTATTTTAATCAGAAGCACTGTTTTGATTGTATCACTTCCTGCGTTCCTGACACACTGTATAGCATATGAACAATCGCTTTGATACAGTAATTTTCAGTTAAGTAAGTGAGCTATCAGGAAAAAGTGTACAGCCGTCACTTTCAAAGTCCTTAATATTTTGCAGATCATTGCCGCATCCAGGGTTTATCAGAACCAATATTATGATAAGGATTCTTAACATGACTGCTCTTCTCTACAGAAATTTTGCCATATGAGGAGCAATTGATAAAAGCCTCTTTGCCTCATCAGAGTTTTTTTAATGATGGAGAAATCTTCAAATTCAAACCCCGGCGCAACAGAACAGCCGACAAGGACCGCATCTGAAAGAGGTTCTGCTGCCTGCCATTTACCAGCAGTTACAACGTGACAAAAATTGTTGTTTCCTGCTGAAAGCGTTATGCGCTCCGGGGGATTATCAGAACCATCCCACAGGTAAAGGTTGACCCCTGTACCCTGGTAAAGATTCCACACCTCATCAGAGGCAACCCTGTGAAACCTGCTTATTTCGCCCGGATTAAGTGAAAAATAGATATGGGTAAGTGCAGAGCGCCTGTCACCTTTCTGTGTTGCGACAATCCTGGCTGATCTGAAAACTTCACAAAATCGACCGCCTTCCGGATGATCTGTAAGATCAATGGGTTTCATAAGAAGTTAATCTCCAAATCGGATTTTTAATTACAGGTTTTTAATGGTTTTTATTTTTAAATATACTGAAAACTGAAAATAGACAATACAAATTCTTATTTAAAGGGGTTGACATGGAATATTGCAATAGTCTGTCGGGATCAAAAATATACTGCCCTCCCTTATAAAAAGGTTGCCGAAGAGTTTTGTTATTATTTTTCAACACAACTTAGCCATTATGTTTTGAGCATAAGCTCATTTATAATACTTGACACAATAATATCAATAGTTATATTATGAGCGCAAGCTCATTAAGGAGGTTATATGCCAAGGCCCAGAAAAATCAGATTTGTTCAGGGTAACCCGATAGTCAGCGCATTTATACCGGATCAGATCCCGCCATGGGGACAGGAAGAGGTAATACTCTCTGTTGAAGGGCTGGAAGCCATCAAGTTGAATGATTATCAGGGACTGGATCAGGAGACCGCATCCAGGATGATGAATGTATCCAGGCAGACCTTTGGGAGGATACTGGCTGAGGCAAGGGCAATTATAGCCAATGCGCTTGTAACAGGTAAAATCCTCCGAATTGCCGGCGGTAATTTTGACATGCCGCCAAGGGGATGGGGGCGTCACAGACATGGTCGTGGCGGAAGGTTTTAATGCAATAAGGAAAGGAGGTGTTCTTATGCCAAGATTTGATGGAACAGGTCCAGCAGGAATGGGATCCATGACAGGACGAGGGATGGGGAACTGTAACCCTTCCCGGAATAACTACATTCCGGGATATACAGAAAATCCTGCATATGGGTCCGGTTTCGGCAGAGGACAGGGATTTGGACAGGGCGACCGCAGGGGATTTTTCTCCCGGCTTTTTCGCGGCAGGGGCCGCGGATATGGCAGGGGATATAGCCGATCCTTTGGTTCTTTCCCTTGGGGAAGGACTTAAACCTTTAGCAATATACTTAAACATGGCCTCTATATTTAGAGGCATTAACAAACTTTAAAACAATTAAAGAGGAGGTATTTATTATGCCAGGATTTGATGGAACAGGACCGCAGGGCATGGGTCCCATGACTGGTGGCGCACGAGGGTTCTGTAATCCTAACAGCGCCTATCGTCCAGTTTATGGTGGTGGATTCGGTATGGGAAGAGGTTTTCGCGGAGGATTCGGAGGCGGATTCGGACGTGGCAGAGGATATGGAAGAGGATTTGGCAGGAGAGGGGCTTATCAGCCTTATGGCGCATGGTATGGGCCTGCTGATCCTTATAGAGCCCCATATGCCATGAAAGCTGAAGATGAGTTGAATATCTTAAAGAATGAGGCCTCTGCGATAAAAAACGATCTGGATGAGATAAATAAAAGGATACAGGAGATTGAATCGCAATCTCAGAAATCGTAAACGAGCTGGATAATCATAGAATGAATTATCACAGGATATTGTAGAGATAAGGCATGTCTCTACGGCATGTCTTGTCTCTACAGAATCTCTGACTATCTATATTATTTCAAGTTAACTCCAGTCCCTACTGTCTTGCAGTCTTTCCTCCATCCTGGCATATGATCTGTCCTGTGATGTAACTTGACGCATTTGAAGCTAGCAAAAGCACAAGCCCTGAAAGCTCTTCTGCCTCCCCTATCCTGCCCATTGGTATCCATTCAGCGCAGTAATCATCAAGCCATTTATCCAGTGCCATTATCTCCTCTTCGGTTTTCCCTGACTTGCCAATCTCAGACCTGTGCATGCCGGGCGCAATGGCATTTATCCTGATATTATCCTTTGCATATTGCATGGCAGCCACCTGTGTCAGGTTGTTTATTGCAGCCTTTGATGCGCCGTATGAGGTAGAACCTATCTCAGGCACCTCTGCCCTTATGCTGGCAACAGAGGAGATATTTATGATCGACCCTCCTTTATTCTTTAGCATATGAGGGATTGTATATTTCATGCAGAGGAATGGGCCCCTAAGGTTCACGTCGATATTAAAATCCCATTCACCTGTGTTTATCTCATGTATTCTGCCAAACCCAGCAGCAATACCTGCATTGTTTACGAGGATATCTATCCTGCCGAATTCCGCGATTGCATCATCCACCATCCCTTTAATATCCTCTTCAGATGTCATATCCGCCTTAAGAGGCAGGGCCTTTCTTCCGTGGGCACGCACCTGTTTCAGGGTTATCTCGCATGCCTTCATGTCACGGCCAACACAGGCAACATCTGCCCCATATTCCGCAAGGACAGTTGCTATGCTCCTTCCCAGCCCCCTGCTTGCACCTGTAACAAGGGCGATTTTACCGGTTAAATCAAATATACCTCTGTCTGTCATATCATTCCCTTTTTATTTATTCTGATCAATTGATCAGTTCATACCAAATAGATACCTGTTTCAAGGCGGGATACTATTTTGGACGATAGCTCTTTGTCAAGCCATCTCTGACTTAATAAATTGGCCCAAAAGAGATTATTCTCCAGAATACCGGCGCTGACACATCCAGACCTGGTAGCCGTTAAATGCAGCCTGCCAGATGATATATGCAACAGGGGCTATAGATGCAAGCGGGTGAAGGAAGGATTGCGCTATCCAGATAGCCAGTATAGTGTTCTTGTGCCCCATTGCCTGCCCGCCTGTTATTCTCTCTCCGTAAAGGCTCCCTATCCTGCGGCCAAGCCAGTATTGGAATATACAGGCCAGTAATGACCCTCCTGCAATGATGATAACCTCTGTATATTTCCCATCATCATAGGCCATAAAATAGCCGACTGACCGCCCTATCAACACTGCAAAGGCAATAAAATAGAGGTAAAATGAGATGAATGGTCTTTTACGAATAGCGCCATGTACCGCAGGCAGGATTCCGGAGAGTAATAATGCCATAAAAAGAGGGACAACAAGCATGGGAAAGAGCTGTTTTAAAATATAAAGCAATGACCTGATATAGGAGAGATCAGCGCTGATACCGAGTAAAGGGAGCAGGACAGGCAGAATCAGGGCAATAAGCACATTTCCTATCAGGGTATAGAGTGTTAATAAGGCCATGTTGCCCCCTATCATTGAGAGCACCACGGTTGAGGCGATTGCTGTCGGGGCCATAATGCATATCAGCATAGCCTCCGCTGCGGGCTCGCTGAATGGCCGTATTAAAAAAAAGAGCAGTATGCCGATGGCAATCTGCAGAGATATCATTACAAGATGCATGGTGCTGAATCTCATCTCTTTAATGGACATATGGCAATAGGCAAAAAAAATCATCATAAAGAGCAGACCAGGCAACAGGAATGAGATGCGGTCAAGAGGCCTGTAACATAATATTCCTATGATGATCGCAAAAGGGGATGCCCATTTTTGAATTATATTAAGCATAATTATTTTATTTAACCCTGTAATTTGTAATGGATTCTTCTACTCCAGAGAACAGGAATGGTCAAAACAAATATCATCAGCGCAGCTTGACATTGAATACCCATTCAAATAGGATTCTTTATTTTTACAACCGGATTAATTGCAGGGTATGATCAATGGATATGGAAAAAGAGAGCCTATCAACTTACACAAACAGAAACTATATTATAGGTGCTGTTCTGATCGCCCTTTTTTTATGCGCAATGGATGCCCTCATCATGTCTGTTGCCATGCCAACTATTGTTATGGAGTTGGGAGGGCTTGAGCTCTACGCATGGGCATATTCAGGGTTTTCACTTACAAATGCAGTTACATTACCCATCATCGGAAAGCTCGCAGACCTTTATGATACAAAGAAGCTCTTTATAATCTCCATAGGCTTTTTCATTATCACATCCATTGCAGCAGGCCTTGCGAACAGCATGCTGTTTCTGGTAATAGTAAGGGCGTTGCAGGGGTTTGGGGCAGGGGGAAACATGGCGCTGGTCTATATTGTGCTCTCTGATGTATCAATACCTGCAAACAGGGCAAAGACCCTTGCGCTCGGCAGCTTTATCTGGGGCATCTCAAGTGTTGTAGGGCCATCGGTTGGTGGTTTTATTACCACATACATGTCATGGCGCTGGATATTCTTTATTAATGTTCCAATCGGCCTTATATCCTTAACAGGCATTGCTCTCCTTTTTAAAGAGACCCGCCTTAAAAAAAAGGCGGTTAATCTCGACATCAAGGGCGCTCTCACGCTTTGCGGGTGGGTATTCTGCCTTTTAACACTGATTCTGTCGGGCGGTGAACAGTTCAAATGGGTATCGCCCCAATCCATTTTTTTTGCCCTTGCCACGATTATTTTGATGGCAGGTTTCCTGATATCTGAAAAGCGTTCACCGGAACCAATAATAAGCCTGAATTTTTTCAGGTTCAGGGGATTTATTCTTGGCAATGGCGCAGCGTTTCTCTCCAGTTTCGGTGTATTCAGCCTCTTTGCCTATGCCCCGCTCTTTATACAGGGTGCGTTGCGTAAAAGCCCAATGGAGGTGGGTTATGCAATGCTTACCATGAGTTTAGCATGGACAGGCGGGCCAATAATACTCACAAGATTCCTCCATAAAATAAACAATAAGGCAGCCATCATTACCGGCGCACTCCTGCTGACTGCCGGCAGCGGTTATCTGCTTTCATTCGCGCCTTCAACAACCATGATTGAATGCCTTATTGCCTTTGTAATAATCGGTCTTGGAATGGGATTTGTTTCAATCTGTACCCTGCTTGTTGTTCAGAATGCATTACCTCCAAAAGACCTTGGTGTTGCCACATCATCACAGCAGTTTTTCAGGACGCTTGGAGGGACAATAGGGGTGGCAATAGCCGGCGCAGTAGCAACTGCAAGCCTTGTTTCAAAGCTCAGATCTGCAGGAGATGTTATACCTGCGCGCGTATTCAGCCAGGTCTCAGAAAATATAGAAAACATATTCAGGTCAGATTTTTTCACACCTCTTTCACATGAGATCAAGTTGATCCTTCAAAATGCTGTGGCAGGGAGCATCTCTACAGTCTTCTTGCTCGTTTTCGGGACAGCTCTACTGGCCCTTGTTTCCGGCCTGCTTATTCGGGAAGAGAAAAAAGATTAGAAAATAAAATCTCGAATTCAGGATAATCGACATATATATCGGTGATTATCATGACAATCGCCGATACATATGTCGATTTTTTTATGACACCTTAATATATGTTAAAGATATAGGGCCAAGGTCCAAAGGTATTGATTTAGTTTTAACCTTGAACCTCAAACCTGGAACCTTAAACCTCTTTTTATTCATACCTCAACGCATTAATCGGTTTACTCTTTGCCACCCGTGTTGTATTATAATATTAAAATTTAATATGTTACAATCGCGTGTAACAATTAAAAAGAGGAAAAGCTTATGGGATTGATAAAAATATTTTCAGATGTAGATGAGGAAGGACGGCTTCATATACCAGAAAAACTTACTCTCAAAAAATGTGGACATGGGGACGACCATTAAAAATATAATTTAAATACATGTACATGGGGACATCCTATAATCCTTCTGTCAAGCGAAAAAAGATTTTTATTAAATTCAATAACATATAAATTTAGCCAGTATTTATGTAAACTACCCCATTAAGTTTTCAAAAAACTTTTAAATATTGGTCAGCGAGTTTCTCACTTACAACGAACCATACACTTAATCGTTATGTTTATTAGCCATGTTGCACAGGGCAAACGGCAATCATCCTTTATCCAAGTTGTATGATTCAGTGAGAGGCCCTGTATTGTCCCCCACGAGGTACATGTTGTCCTCAACGTCCGTGCCCGGGCTCTCTCGCTGAAAGCTGTAATAATTATCCTATTGTCAAATATTCAGGATTAAAATATTCCTGTTTCTTCATTAGTTGTAAACAGGATTTCAGATTGAGGCCAATAACAGGGAATAAAATGAGGCCGAAG
>CAZXUA010000045.1:0-26969 GCA_964643755.1 uncultured Desulfatiglans sp.
CCCCACCACCCCATCCTACACTCTTTCCCTACACGACGCTCTTCCGATCTCGCCACACCCTGATAAAAAAGATTCAACCATAGGCATTCTTTTTCTTTCCCATTAACATACACCTTCCAGCCCGGATAAGCTGCTTCAGATAATACAAGTATTCCATCTCCTTCAGTCGTACATTTGATCCTGATTTTTCCATTTCCAGAATACTCTATATTATCAACCTCCCTGTAATAAGGTTTTTTTGATAGTAATAAATCTCTGTCAGAAAGAGAACTGTAACGGGGATCAAAAGAGTCATCAAGTAATTCCTCGATTTTTCCTTCTTTAATCCTGGTAAGACATCCTGTTATCCATGCCCTTGGCATGGTATCTATAACTCTTAACAGAAGCGGATTCTCTCTTATAATTTTCCCTTTCAGCTCTGGTATCAGTTCCAGAGGTCTGTTGCTTACAAGATATTTAACATTGGCAAGTTGCAGAAATTTGAATTTTTCAGGCCATGTCTTTACAAGCAGCTCTGCCATTGAATGTTGATATTTAAGTTCAAGTGCAGGCACCCCATCAATATGATATATCCCGTTTAATATCCCAAGGTTTGGGTATTGCATAAGCTGCCATTTGTAATGGTAATTGATAATAGATTCATTTCCTTCTTTTGCACTTATTATTTCAGGGTCTGAATATACCCTGAATAAACCCGTATCTTTATAAACCGGGGCAATGAGGCTGTGATGGAGCTCATAAAAGGAGGCATCAATTACT
Organism: uncultured Desulfatiglans sp.; assembly: GCA_964643755.1. GTDB lineage: Bacteria > Desulfobacterota > DSM-4660 > Desulfatiglandales > HGW-15 > JAAZBV01. The sequence continues at coordinate 760 of CAZXUA010000045.1, forward strand.
GGGTTCAATCCTTTATGTGCGGTAAAAAGATCTGCTATTATAACTATAATAACTAATCCAGTTATCAGATAAATTTTTATTTTCCTGGATTTAAAAAAATCGATACACCTTTCTATTCCGAAAGCAGCAATCAAAAGCAGGCAGAAAGCGGATATGAAAAAGAATTTTGCAGGGTATCTGAAAAATGGAAACAGTTTATAGAAATAGTAGTGAAGAGGCGTCAAGCTTCCAAGTGCCAGGATAGTACAGAATATGAAAAGGGTTAGCCACAAAATAGTCTTTTTTGAAAAGGAAAATATTATTCCATAGACTGCCATAATTGATATAAGAAAACCAGGGTATATACTCAGAAGCCAGGGAACCTCTTTATAACCTTGAAAATATCCGCCAACAGGATCAACAGCATTCATGAAGTTTGAATCAAAATGGACCGGTATAAACAGGGTTATCAGCATGTGCGGTAAGAGGGCAAACCGGGATACCTCATTATATGCAAGACCTTCATTCCTGTTTGAATAGGAATAATCCATGTAGGTTATTCCCACCTGTATTGAAGATAACAGGATGCCACAGATAATCAGGATGCTTGACATAAATATTGGATTTTTAAAAAATGTAAAAGATGTTTTCTTATCTATGGTAAGCCAAAGAGAGTGTACTAATAACAGACCTGCGGTGAATATAAAAAGCTGCGGTTCTCCACCCATAATAGAAAAGGAGATAAATAAAATTGTTAAAAAGTAATAGGTGTTTTTCATGGATAAATTAGCTTTGTTAAAACTCCATAGTATTGCTGGAAGCCAGATCAGGGTTGAAAGATTATTCATGGTATTGATGCTTGATATGGTATAACTTCCATAACACCATGATATGGATGTTATGATGGCTGTTGTTAAAGAAAATCCAGTACTCCTTATAAAAAGATAAAAGAAACAGAATCCCATGAAAAAATGGATAGCAATATAGAGATTAAGAGAGAGAGGAAAAGGGAAAAACAAAAAAAGAATAGATACTGGGTAAAAAAAGCCCGATTGAATATCACTTAGAAAAGGTGCCCCGCAAAAATAATCCGAACGCCAGTATGGTATTTGTAATTTGCTGAGACATTCTGCAAGAAAATATTTCATGGGATAAAACCACCTGTGAATATCCCTGAAAACAAAAGTCTTCCCTGAAAAGATGACAGGGTAGAAGAAAAGTACAGTTAAAAAAAGGCTGATAATTATATAACCGTACTTTATTATTGATGCTTTAATATGAGAAAAGGTCAATATAATACCCGCAATTGATTTAACGTCTCGTTCTGTTTTAACAAATTGAGGTAATCAATTTGTTAGTTAGTTAAATTCATATTCATTGGGCTACGAGAAAGATTCATCTCTTCAAGCTGTTTTGTGATTCTTCTCTTAAATTCTTTATCCGTCTGAGGTGCCTTAATCATTGAAAATTGTAAGTACATTACTCCATCTTCAAATTCACCGCTGAGTATTGCCATATTTCCAAGCATCCAGATATCATTGTAGTCTGCAGATGGAGAAAATACATCAACTGCCCTTTTCATATTTCTGTATGCCTTTTGGTGTTCATTAGTCTTAGAATAGGCAAGTGCCAATTTTTTATGAAGTGATTGTGAAGAAAATATCTCAGAGCACTTAAGCCCTTTTGTATAAAAAGATATTGCCTCATCATACAGTTTATCCTCCATCAGTAAATCCCCTTTAAGGGTATATCCATATGCAGATTCAGGGCAGTTATTAATTATTATGTTTGCATTATCATATGCCCTTTTTAGATTCCCTAACTTTTTATAAATCCTGCCTAATTGAAAATTAATCAGAGTATCCTCTGGATAAATTTCGTTCAATTTTAATAACTCAGCTAACATTTTATTTATTTGCTCTTCTGTTTTATCTTCAAGTTTTTCATCAAGCATATTGTAAGGGTCATTGTTTCTCAATTCATATTGTTTCAACGATTCTGGTAATGATTCCATATTCGCATAAAGGACAGAAGAGAAATCAAAAAATATTGCTTTATAGGTAGGAAAATCCTCAATTAATTTTTTAAAATTAATATTGTTGCGGTCATTTATTATGTAAGCTGGGTTATATCGTTCTTTAAAATAGGCTAAGCCATCTTTTGTATTGAGAGCATTAGTTACAATAAAATAATCATTATCCTGAAAGAGCACCATCTGTAGATCCATTGCAATTTTATATTTCGGAGACAATTTCCACTGGAGATAGCCGCCATGGTTGGGGTTATTCAAAATTGATCCACCGGTATCAATATGATTTAGAAAGGCGACAACCCCCTTTGGCAGATGGCTTTCGGATAAAGGGTATCTGGCTTTTGTATCCAAAAGACTAAAGAATATATAAAAAGAAAGGAAAAAAGCAAAAAATGTAATTATTATATTTTTAAATGTGCCATTTAAAATATTTTTTTCTTTTTCAAACAAGAGCGGTTGAGATTTAAGTATGGGTAAAGCGAGAAGCATCGCTTCATATTGAAATCTCTGGGAGCGTGTTAAAAGAAAAATCCCTCCCATTACTAATAAAAGGTGGCTTACCCTGATATTTTTTGTAAATAATCCCTTAATAGTACAGACGCAGGCCATTATTATTAAGATATTCGTAATGCTCCAGAATATGGATGTTACAGGCCATACTCTAAAAGTGAAAAAGTCTGGCAGATTTATTTTTTTTATTTCAGAGATATATTGATCCTGATGCCTTGCAAAATCAAAGGGGGCAGTCAGCAGCTTATTAAAATCTGGATTTACTAATATTGCCCATATTGCGACTACAGTCACGCACAGGTATATAAGATTATGTTTGCTTGAATTCTCTCTGCCTTGAAAATTATTAATAAAATATTCAATGAGATAGCTAAGGCATATAAGTACAAGTACAGGATATTCCACCCCATGACTATTGGCCCATATTACAGCCAGTACTGGCATAATGAAAATGAAGCGCGGTCTGTATTCAAGCATATAGATAAATGCAGGAATGAACAGATAAGAAAACATATGCGGTCGCATAATTGCGTAATATCTTGGAAGAAGGGCAACACATAAACAAATGAAGATTGTTATGAAGTAAATTAATTTTTTTGGATTAGTTTCATTTTTAAACAGGAATTTTGCAATGATAGCGATTGAAAAAATAAAGAAAAAAGCTTTTAGGATGACTAAACCATAATACCCAAATATATTATGTGTGTAATAGACTATTACCCCAAACAACCAGTAATAATTGTTCCATTGCCTTGATTCGGCTATGAACGAAAAAAAGCCACTCTCCGGTATCTTGAAGTGCTGAGAAAAATATCTCCCTCCGCTCAGGTGATACCATAAGTCTGTGTCCCCTGTACTTAGAATAGGTAATCTCAAAAAGAAGTAAGTAATGAAGACTAAAGTTGAGAACATCAGAAAATAACAGCAATTTTGAGATGTGGCATGGGAAATAATAGAATTGTATGTAGAATTATTCTTTATTTTTTTTAATAGGCTGTTCATTAGATTACCACACTCTCTTTTTATGTTGATATTTTGAGCTATAAATCCATTTGCTGTCATGAAAACTGTGGTGTTAATACTAAAATATTTAATGATTTTAAGATCAGTTCTAATCCATTATCTTTAACAAAATTAAAAATACAAGCTTTTTTTACCTGAATAAAACCTGTAAGGCAGTTATTTGCCAGAAATGCACAAAAGCATGGTAATTTAGCGTTGTTTTATGTATAGTTAATGGTAGTAATATAGCCATGATCAAACTTAATTCACATAGCGAAAATATTATTTGTGCACACCGTGTTACTATTGTATGCCTGCTTATTGTAATTTTGACACTTGCAGTCTACTTTCAATTACGTAACTATGATTTTGTCAACTTTGATGATAGTGAATATATCTATGACAATCGACAAATCCAGGGCGGTTTTACTTTTAAAAATATAAAATGGGCATTCACAACTATTCATATTAGTAATTGGCATCCATTGACATGGTTGTCGCATATGCTGGACTACCAATTATATGGATTAAACCCAGGGGCACTTCACCTAACCAATCTACTTTTTCACATAATAAACAGTATACTATTGTTTATTGTTTTTAGAAAAATGACCGGACATTTTTGGCAGAGTGCATTTCTTTCTTCATTGTTCGCACTTCATCCATTACATGTCGAATCCGTAGCCTGGATATCAGAGCGTAAAGATGTTTTAAGCGCTTTTTTCTGGATTCTTACGATGTGGAGTTATATCTATTATGTTCAGCATCCAAAGGTTGATAAGTATCTGCTGGTCCTTTTTTTCTTTGCCCTGGGGCTTATGTCTAAACCGATGTTAGTCACATTACCTTTTGTATTGCTTTTACTGGATTACTATCCTCTTAATCGTTTACAGAATTCAGCCGATAAAAACAACTTCCGTCAAAAAACAACAGGTTATCGACTGGTTTTAGAGAAAATCCCTTTGTTTATTCTTCTAGTAATATCGAGTGGTATGACTTACTATGCTCAAAAGCATGGAGGAGCTGTAGTGCCTCTGGATGATATTCCATTTCAGGCTAGAATGGCTAATGCCCTGGTTTCCTATTTGGTCTATATCTTAAAGATGTTATATCCTTCCAAGTTGGCAGTTCTGTACCCTCACCCTGTAAGTTTCGCCTGGTGGCAGATTACAACTTCCTGTTTCTTGCTTATTTTTATATCTTTTTTTGCGGTTAGAATGATTAAAAAAAGCCCGTATTTTATTGTTGGATGGCTGTGGTATCTAGGGACGCTTGTCCCTGTTATCGGATTGGTTCAGGTAGGTAATCAATCCATGGCTGATAGGTACACTTACATTCCGCTAATTGGCCTTTTTTTCATTGTTTCCTGGGGTGTACCCCAATTTGTCCAGCGATGGCGTAATTTTAAAAAAAACCTTCCCATTATAGCAGTAATAATTCTTTTAATCTTAATGCTAGTTACATTTATTCAAGTAAGTTATTGGAAAAATAGTATTTCACTTTATGAACATACTCTTAGGGTCACCAAAAACAATTATATAGCACACAACAACCTGGGTACTTCATATAGGGAAGAGGGTTTAATAGATAACGCCATCAAACAATTTGAGAAGGCGCTGTCTATCAAGCCGGAATACGCTGTAGCACATAACAATCTGGGTAATATTTTACAAGAACAAGGATTATATGGTGATGCTATCAAGCATTATCAAGAGGCGTTACGAATAGATCCAGATTATGTGGACGTATACTACAACCTGGGTAATACTTTTCAAGAGCAGGGATTATTTGATGATGCCATAAAATATTATAAAGAGGCAATACGAATAAATCCTGAATACATGAAAGCACAAAATAACCTGGGTGTTACACTGATCCATAAAGGAGATATTGATGAGGCAATAAAACAATTTCAGAAGGCGTTACAAATTAATCCTAATTATATAAATGTTAAAAAGAATCTTAATAAATTGTATGAAAAGGGCGGATTATTGGAAAAGTAACAAATGGAATATGTTATCAAAAATGCAATTTTAATATCGGTCTGTTTCTGTCGCAATCCATTAATAGTACTGTGATTGAGAAAAATTTATGAAAAATCGTTTGTTTATTATTTTTTTACTGTCAGTGATCTTTTTAGTAGGTCTTTTCATACGTATTCAATATATTGAAACGACCATAATTCCTAATCCTATAGTAGCAGATGCAAAGCAATATGTTACTTATGGGCACAATATTTTTTCACATGGTATCTATTCAAAAGAACTTTCAAATAACCCCAGGCCTGACTCCTTCCGATCCCCCGGATATCCTATCATTATTGCTGCTGCCATGTTCATTGGTCGTGGAAAGGGGCATTACCAAATAATCATAATAACCTAGGAGGCTGTCCGAGAATTCAAAAATAAAACAAGCCAAAATTTTAAAAAATCGGATTTTCCATTATCGGGAAGCAATTTTTTTTACAATCTTTTCTTTTTCATGAAAAAACCCTCTTATTTGCTTCAATTAATCTGATTACTACCCTTTATTATGCCATATCATACCCTTTTCTTACCAAAGGTAGGCATACCACTCCCTTTGATAGGGCTTTTACAAGCTTCTTTATATTATGAACCGCACAAACCAGTGAAAATTCCCCTTTCACTTTTGCATAACCCCGCATGCTGAATCCACGAAAACCACTATTCTTTATCTGGCCAAATACCGGCTCAACAATCTCCTTACGCTTTTTATATATTGCCTTTGAAGATTCCTGCTCCATTTTTTTATTCATCTCTTGTCGCAGGGGTTCTTTATCATCAGTATTTATAGTTCGACCTTCGCCTTTTTTTGAACTGCAGCACCTGGATTTATAATTGCAAACATCACATTCCACTTTATTCGCCTGATAGATTTTTTTACCATCACTGCCAGTTGTCTTTAATTCAAGACGTTGCCCGGCAGGACATATAAAAAAATCTGCCGCCTCATCATAGCTGAAGTCGGATTTATTAATCTGTCGGCTTGTATTTTCTATAGACCTTGAATCAGTCTTTTCACCCCTGTCAGTGGCTATATAAACATCGATATCTGTACCTTTAAATGCTTCAAGGTTACTGCCAGACATATACCCATTATCAAGACTCATCTTCTCCGGCAACTCACCTGTCGTTTCTTTTACTTCCTTTAAGGCTAATTCCACTTCCTGTTTATCATTCGCCTTTTGACTCAAATGCTCGCCCACTATTATTTGATTGTCTTTATCAACACTGATTTGTCCATTGTAGGAGTATTCAAAATTACCTTTCTTACCCATGATTAGCGCTTCCTGGTCTGCAAAGCTTATCTGCTTTTTGTCTTCTATCCCTTTGCCAGGATTCAGGGCTTCTTCCCTTTTTTCTATTGCTTTTTTTGCTTCTTTGATTCTGGCAAGTCTCTGCTCTTTGATCCTTAATTCATCAGGAAGTTCGTAACCTGTCTTATTATGATATTCTTTGTCTTCCTCTTCATCACACTTATTTGCCTCTGATAACAAATCCTCAATTTCTGCGGTAAGTTCCTTTTCTTTCTCCTTAAGTCTGCCATAACTCATCGCCTTATGCTTTGAGGTGTTTGCCTTAAACTTCGATCCATCCAAACTTACATGTCCAAGCGATGCCATCCCGGCTTCTACCGCCAACATTACACTTTGTTTGAAACAGTCCTTAAAAAAATCATAGTTATTCTTCCTGAAGTCGCTCAGGACCCTGAAATCAGGGCAGTTACAGTGGCATACAAACATATATCCAAGATCTTCATGGCATCTCTTCATTATCTCACGAGAACTGAAAACCCCCTGGCTATAGGCGTATATCAATATGCCGGTTACCAGTCTTGGATGATATGCATTTTGACCACGTACGCTGTATTGTCCTTCAACACTTGATGTGTCAAGTTGTTCAAATATATCATTGTATACATAGCACTGATGATCGGCTGGAAGCAGGTCAAATACGTTACTGGCAAACAGGGCTTTTTGTTTGTATTCAACTGGGTCTTTCTTGAAGGGTATCTTCATTGAACGATTCCTTTTACGTTGTGAATTGTAAAAGAAGATAACCATATAATGCTTAAAATGTCAATACAAATAATGGCTTAACTATTTGATATTTATATTATTTTAGGGCGTTTAGCCCCTGTATTTATTCACACTTGGCTTTTTCGGGCCATTATTCCTGACTATTTTTTTTTACCTAAATAAAGTCTGACAACCTATTCTCGGACAGCCTCCTAGGTTATTTTAAGTTCGTTGCTTGTATTGCTGACTTTCTTTATCGGCATATGATTGCTGAATTATTATTATGCCCTGATCGCTGCATTTATGGTTGCAATCAATCCGCATCTTATTTCTATCTCCTCTTATATCCTCACTGAGACATTTTTTAGCTTTTTTCTTCTATTATCAACATTGTTTTTTATTATTGCCCTTCAAAAAAACATCTGCTTCTTTTTATACTGGCTGCCTTACTTTTTGGTTATACCTATCTGGTAAATGAGACATCCCTGCTAATTCCATTTTTATTTGCTGTTTTATGTTTAGTAAAAACCACGAGAACGAATCAAGGGTTTAAGGGAAAGGAACTTTTCTATAAACTAATACTCTTTGTCTTTATCTTCGTGTTGTTTTCCGCTGGCTGGATTATACGCAATAATATAAGTCTGCCCCCTGGATCACCAGCTGGTGATTCAAGATTGGTTTCCACCATGAGTCATGGAGCTTATCCGGGGTTTCTTTACCATGACCCCAAATATAAATATTTCCCATATAGAGAAGATCCAATGCAACCAGAATTCGGATCATCATTACACTCTTTTGGTAAAATATTGTGGGCGAGATTCAAGGAAAACCCTGTTAGGTACATAAGCTGGTATGTTTTTAAAAAGCCTTATTATCTGTGGAGCTGGAATATTTTACAGGGGCAGGGCGATGTTTATATATATCCAGTTGCTACATCACTTTACATGGAAAATAATAATGCAAACCTTACACGAGAGATGGTGAAAATATTTCACCCGGTTTCCCTTGTCTTGGCTTTAGTTGGCGTAATATTTTTAATTTTATCAAAAAAAGAATGCAAATCTGACAGACTGCCTGCATATGATCTTGCCATTTTCCCTTTCCTTGTATGCATATATTATACTGCTGTTTATACCATTACAGCGCCATGGCCCAGGTATTCAGTTCCATTAAGACCTGAACTATACTTGTGTGCATTGTGGGGTTTAAATACTTTTATGCAACATTTCATCAAAAAATCATAGCGCTGCAGATTTTATTAATCTTAAATAATTCCTTGACTCCCTCGGGAAATTCTATATAATCTATATATCAATATATCTTGGTATATAGATTATATGGAAAGCATAAATTATTTTAAAGCGCTTGCAGATGAAACTCGGATACGGTTGTTCAACATTCTTCTCAACCATGAGATGAGTGTGAATGAACTGGTTACTCTTATGGGTATGGGGCAGTCACGCATATCACGTCATCTCAAGATACTTACCGATTCAGCTCTTATACAGTGCCGCAGGGATGGTATCTGGGCCTTTTTTTCTGTATCAAAGGCAGGTAAAGAAAAGAGATTTGTGGATGCGATCCGGTTTCTTTTTGATGAAGAGCATGAACTGGCTGATGATCTGAAAAATGCAGAGACAGTAATAAGTGACCGCCAAAGAAAATCAAAACAGTTTTTTAACAGGATTGCCCATAAATGGGATGATCTCAAACAGCAGATTATCGGTAATTTTGACCTGAATGGCGCTCTCTTAAGGCATGTTGAAAGATGTGCATATGCGGTTGATATGGGCTGCGGGACAGGTCAGCTCCTGCACAGATTAAAAGAGGTCGCCTCTGTGGCTGTTGGGGTGGACTCATCACCCCAGATGCTTGAGCAGGCAAGAAGGCTTTTTTCAGCAGATAATGGCAATGTTGAGCTGCGCCTTGGTGAACTCGAACACCTGCCAGTGGGTGATAACCAGGCAGACTGTGTAATCATTTCAATGGCCCTTCATCATATACCTGCCCCTGAAAAGGCAATCGCTGAGGCTGCTCGGATACTTAAAAACAAAGGGAACCTCATAATCGCTGATTTTGAAAAACATCAGGATGAAGATATGAGAAAAAAGTATGGAGACAGGTGGCTGGGCTTTTCAAAAAAAGAGATCAAAACATATCTTGCGAATTCCGGGTTTGCATTAAATCTTACTGAATCCTTTGATATGAATCAGTCGCTGAAGCTTAATATCTATAAAGCAGAAAAGATTAACAATTAATATAAGGAGAACAAAATGGGTTTTGAAGAACTTGATCTGAAATTAAAAAACAGGGTGGCGGATATCTCTCTTGCTGATTTCGGCCACAAGGATATGCAGTTATCTGAGAATGAGATGCCCGGCCTTATGGCAGTAAGGGAAAAATATGGCAAGGATAAGCCCCTCAAAGGCATGAAGATCATGGGGAGCCTCCACATGACTATCCAGACCGCCATGCTGATCGACACACTCCATACACTCGGGGCAGACCTTAGATGGGCAACATGCAATATATTTTCCACTCAGGATCATGCAGCCGCTGCCATTGCTGATAAAGGGACAGCCTCAGTTTTTGCCTGGAAGGGCGAGACCCTTGAGGAGTTCTGGTGGTGTACAGAGATGGCCCTGACCTGGCCTGATGGCTCAGGCCCTGACCTTATTGTTGATGATGGCGGCGATGCCACACTCTTTGTTCATCAGGGTGTGAAGGTGGAAAATGACCCATCTCTGCTTGACAAGACATACACCAACCCTGATCTGAAATGCCTCATGGAGCGTTTAAAGGCAAGCTATAAAAGAGACCCACAGCATTGGCACAGGGTTGCGGCAAACATCAGGGGCGTATCAGAGGAGACCACCACAGGTGTTCACAGGCTTTATCAGCTTGCCAAAAATAATGAACTGCTTTTCCCGGCTATTAATGTGAATGACTCTGTAACCAAATCCAAGTTTGATAATCTTTATGGCTGCCGCGAGTCCCTTGCAGACGGTATAAAGAGGGCAACAGATATCATGATTGCTGGCAAGGTAGTTGTAGTATGCGGTTATGGTGATGTGGGCAAGGGGTGTGCAAGCTCCATGAGGGGTTTTGGCGCCAGGGTTATTGTTACTGAGATTGATCCCATATGCGCGCTTCAGGCAGCTATGGAGGGTTATGAGGTCCTGACTATGGAAGATGCTGTAAGCATAGGGGATATCTTTGTTACAGCAACCGGATGTTATAAGGTAATTACAGGCGCCCATATGGAACAGATGAAAAATGAGGCCATTATCTGCAACATCGGCCATTTTGATAATGAGATTGATATGAGATATCTTGAAAACACCCCTGGATGTCAAAAAATCAATATCAAACCACAGGTGGATAAATGGATACTTAAATCAGGCAGGTCAGTAATTATCCTTGCTGAGGGCAGGCTTGTAAACCTTGGGTGTGCAACAGGGCACCCCAGTTTTGTTATGAGCAACAGCTTTACAAACCAGACCCTGGCACAGATAGAGCTTGCCACCAAAAAACATGAAATAAAGGTCTATACCCTGCCAAAGACACTGGATGAAGAGGTTGCAAGGCTTCATCTTGGCAGGCTGGGCGTAAAGCTTACAAAGCTAACACAGGAGCAGGCGGATTATCTGGGTGTGCCGGTAGAAGGGCCATATAAATCAAGTCATTATAGATACTGATAGCTCTGCTGCATTTTATGTAACATCAGGGCTAATCCATTTAACGGTAGAGACAAGGAATCCTTGTCTCTAACACTCCTGCTCCCTAAACAAAAATTGTAGCAATTGATTTATTATGTAATCCACCTATGTCCCGGTCATTCATTCTTGTATCTCTATCAAAATATTGACATTTTGGTTAATGTAGTCATAATGGTCATAATCGGAGGTTATATATGCAAAACAGTATTTCAGTAGTAGAAGCAAAGGCCACATTTTCAGAATGCATCAGAAAGGTAGAAACGGGTACTGCATTGATGATCACAAGGCATGGCAAACCGGTTGCAGCCCTTGTCTCCCCTGATGAGATTGAGCATCTTGAACGTTTAAGGAAAGCTGGGCCTGAAAAAGGGCTGGCCAGCGTTGCCGGGGGCTGGGATGATTCAGAGGAACTGGCCGATATTCTGGAAGGATCACCGAGGCAGGGGCAACGCAATGTGCCGGAGTTTAAATAGAATTAATGGCCTTCTTATTTGACACAGATGCTATTTCAGAGCTGTTACGCAAACAACCTGCGCCTTCATATGTCAAATGGCTTACGAAAATCCCCAGGGAGGAGCAATTTACAAGCGCGGTTGTTATTGGTGAGTTATATAAAGGGGCATATCGTTCACAGGCAATGGAAAGGCATTTAGCCAATATAGAAAATCGCATCCTTCCATCTGTAACTGTTATGCCATATGATCTCGGATGTGCCCAGACATTCGGTAAAGTCCGTGCCCATCTTGAAGAAACGGGTGCTATCCTCCCTGATGCAGATATTCAGATTGCTGCAACTGCCATCTACCATGATTTAACACTTGTAACAGGTAATATTCGTCATTTTGGACGTATTGGCAAGCTCAGGCTGAATACAATCCTTTCAGATTCCCGCTGATTATCTCGTCATATTAAAGATGGCTACTCAGTATCAATGAACTCTTCAATAAACTCTGAAGGTGTAAGAATCCTTATATCCATGTACTCTTTTAAGGATGTTAAATGAGGGTCTCCAGACGCAATGAAATTTGAATCTCCATCAATAGCCGCTTTCAGGATATTATTGTCAGAAGGGTCTTCACTGATAACGTCAGGAATGATTTTAGGCGCTACAATTATTGAAATTTTGGCAAGCTTGATAAGGAAGTCTTCTACCTCTTCTGTTGTAACTACTCTCCTATCAAGCGCTTTACGAATATTTGGATACTCAAAAACACGACGGGTATCGTTAAGCATAGCATGTGAAAGTATAAGTTGCAGATGACCATCATAGACAGCCTGGAAAAGCGTGTCTGGCTTACTCCCTGGTGTAAGAACCGAACTGACAATTACATTTGTATCAACAACCAGGCGATAACCCATATATTACGCCCTTATATCTGAGATAGCCTCGGTAATCAGGGCATTTATGGTTGTTTTATCAGCATCCTTAATTTTACGTTTAATAATATCTTAAGCTATGCGTGCCTCTTCTCTGTTTTTACGCATAATCTCATATTTTTCCATAGAGACAATCGCAACCATAGCCTTGCCTGCACGCTCAACAATAAAGTCGTCACCTCTTAAGGCTGCTTCATTTAATATCTGACTAAAATATTTTCTGGCATCCATAGCCGTTAAGGTTAAAGTTAAATAGAACTTGGTATTATGAAACGATTCTAAAATGCGTTATAATATTCTTTATTACGATATATTATATATTGAAAAAAATAACCCATGTTTAATGTTGATTCAAGGCTATTTTAAAGTAGACTGTTACCCATGAATAGGAAAGGCAGTCGCCCCAATAATTACATATTCAACTTCATGATCGTTTAATGATTTCAGGAGATTTTCTGTGTCCATTTTTCCCCAGCATTTATGCAAGTTCTTTTGATCTCTGAAACATCATATGAAATCTCTGGTTGCTAGTCAGGGAGAGCAGATAATCAAGCTCAAAGTCTATCTCTTTTTCTTCATCATCACTGCCTATCTTTAAAATAGGAGACATTGCATAAGCCCCTTCTGTTTATTCATGAAAAACCATATGATTTTATCTGCCTATAGTCAATTTATTACTACCACTGACTCTCTTAATAAGTAGGGCTGATGTTCAGCATCCGGTGCAAGCATCCCATCACGCCCTATTCAGCTCTTTTAACAAACGCCCTCCCCGCCTTAAATGTATCAATCACCTCTATTGATGCCTTTGTCTCTGGCCTCATACTGTGCTGTTTGGCAAACAAGAGTATGTCAACAGTCTTTCTGGTTGCAGGATTAATGCTATCCGAAAGTATTTTAAGTACCTGGGCTTTGGTCAGCTTATCAAGGGCTTTAAGATCTTCATCCTTCCTGTCAAAGTCCCTGTTATACTCAAATGTCAGCCTGTCAAAGAGCATGGCCTTTTCCATGATACTCTTTGGTTTTTGTAAAAGCTCAGTTCTGACAGCCGTCTTGAATTGAGTAAATATATTTTCAGGTAACGCCTCAAACTCAGAGGGAAAACTTGCAATAAGGTTATCTGCCCTTTCACGTATCTCATCCGCCGGGTGGCTTTCTGACTGGACAATAAAAAACAGGTAATGGTGGCCATTATCCTCCTGGGCTGCTGCTGATACAATATAGCCCAGTTGCTGTTTCGTGCGCATCTCCGTATAAAAGGGCTGTGATACAAATTTATCAATAATGCGCGCAGCCATTCTTAGTTCAGGGGTTTCACTTCCAAGGTAAACCGTCTTCCACAGGCAGGAATTATTTGTCTCCAGCCTTTCTATATATGTAAGCGGGTCATTTACCTTTTCAACAAGGATCGCCTGTTTAAAGGTATCCCCTTTCTCTATTGGGGTTGAATTCAAATAAGATTGGATCATACGTGTTAACGCAACAGTCTCTTCAGCAGTGATGTTTCCATGTGCAATGCCCTCTATCCGTGCCTTATTGTATAGTGCATCAGTGAACCCTTTGAGCTCTTTGAATTGAATGAGTTTACCTTCTTCCAGTATGGAATCAACGCTGAAATAGGTCTGTTTTCTGATCATGCGTGATACATGGCGTGCAATCTCCCATGCCTGACCCATCTTGAAATTTCCCCAACCCTGTATCTTTCTCTCTTTAACATCATTAAACTGCTGCTCACTTATCTCAAAAGATTTCAGCCTGCTGCCGATCTCCTTTAATAACATGGATATGGAAGAGGTATATCCATTAATGATAATGGTTATGCCATCCAGGTCCTCTGAAAGCTGAAAATCAAGGCCGGCCTCAGAAGCCGGGTATGCTATTTCATTAAGCATTTCATTTACACATGCGGCATAGAGGGATAACCGGGCCATGTATGGAGGGCTCACAACCCCTTTATCATGCTTGATACGAAAGACAATGGTGGCCTCCGGTCTTTTAAATGTGGTATCCTGCGAATACCACATCTCAATACCCTGTTCATTGATGATATTTACAGGCTGTTCAGCAAGCAGACGCACATTTTCCGGTAAAAAGGGGTTTGGATCAGGAAGGGTAAGCTCTTTAATTCTGGATGGTTTAATTAGTGAACTATATACTTTTCCTTTCTCTACACTGTATGAGTATTGGGTGCCATAATATGGTTCAATACTGTCTGTATCCAGTCCCTTTGCAGTCAGCATGCAGAGCATGTTTTCCGGTGTAAGGTTTTTAACCACCGAATTAATAAGCTCAGGAACAGGTTTTTCATATATATAATCAACCGTCTCAGCAAGTTCCGGTGGGTACTGGTTCATATTCCCTGCCAGATGAGATGCCCTGTCAGCCCCTTCACCCTTGTATTTGTATGTATAGTCAAGTTCAGCAATACGCTGGATCTCTTTAAAAAGATAATCAGGTATGCCTTTTTCATGGAGGAGAGTGATATAGCTGAAACATGACTTTATGACATCCTGATACTGTTCAACCCCCTTCTGGGTCAGCTTGATATTGATCATAAAGCTGCCATAATCGGCTGTTGTGTTGCCTCCTCCGGCGCTCATACCTGTAGCAAGCCCCTGACTCTTAAGATAAGATAAAATAGAACCCTTCCCCTCATGCCCCATGCAAAAACCGACAAGCGTTTCCGGTTTTGTTTTATAATGCTCTATGAAGCCTGGCATGGAAAACATGAGGGTAAGCTCCCTGATATCCTTTACAGGGAGGCGCTTGATAATGCGGAGGCCCATCACCTGTTCCAGGTAATCAGGCTCATATTTTAACTTTTTAAGGTTATTATTCTTGACAGGCAGGAAATAGGCTTTTGCAAGTTTTTCAAGCTCGTCCACCCCTTTATTGCTTAAAAGTACAAGACTCATCCTGTTGGCTGAATAGTAGGTCTCATAAAACCTTATAAATTCTTCCTGCTTTATACCCTTTAATGTTTCCATGCTCCCTGTTGCAAAATGGTTTGCAGGATGGTCTTTTCTGTAAAAGGTCTTAAAGAGCTGATGCTCGCGCCAGTCATCCTGCTCAAGGTTTTTCTGGTGTTCGGAATGCACTGCATTTATCTCTCTCTCAATATATTCTGGTGAGAACAGAGGGGATATGAAAAACTGTGAAAACCTGTCCAGGGCGCCATCAAAGGCGTCATGCTGTATTTCAAAATGATAATTGCTCCTGTCCTCGCCTGTGAATGCGTTTGTATAGCCCCCATGACTCTCCAGATAGGTAGAAAAATCATCAACCTCAGGGTATTTTTTATTCCCTAAAAAGAGCATGTGTTCAAGGAAATGGGCAAGCCCCTGTCTCTCTTCAGGGTCCATCAGAGAACCCGCCTGAACCTCAAGTGAAGCCGCTGATTTGTTAAAAGCAGGGTCAGAAACCAGCAGCACCTTTAACCCGTTTTCCAGCACCAGATTGCGTGAAACAGATTGATCTTCCGGGTGTTTGGCAAGTGTCTGTGCCCCTGTTACTGCGACAATGGAAATCCAGAAAACGACTATAAGGGTGAGTATCTTTTTCATGATTGTTTACCTGTTTAATATTAGACACATATCGTTAAAATACTGAATATATTGATTTGAATTTTCATGCAATCATTTCTTTTATACCCGGACAAGAAGAGCGCAATTAAAACACATAGAAATTGACACAGGATGCACTTTACCCTATGATTTTTAAAATTTTCCCGGAATAAGGAGTCATTAATGAACAAACTGAATGGAAGCCTCCTGTCTCTCATCTTTATCGCTGTTATCCTTTTAGGCTTTTATGGCCTTTGTTATTCAGATGATAAAATAATTACCTCGCACGCCCTTGCAATGCATGGCAAGCCAAAATATAGCCCTGACTTCAAACACTTTGACTATGTTAACCCTGATGCCCCAAAGGGCGGAACCATTACATATTCAGCAATCGGGACATATGACAACTTCCACAGGTATGCCCAGCGGGGTATTGCTGCTGCCGGAAGTGACATGCTTTATGATACCCTTATGACCAATTCGGAAGATGAGATAGATGTGAGTTACCCGCTTATTGCGCAAAAGGTTGAATACCCCTCTGATTACACATGGATGACCTTTTACCTCAACCCAAATGCAAGATTTCAGGATGGAAAACCCATTACCTCAGAAGATGTTGTCTTCTCATTTTACAAATTTTTTGATGAGGGTGTGCCCCAGTTCAGACAGATATATAAGGATATTGAAAAGGTTGAAGCCCTTAATAAAACAACTGTGCGTTTCACCCTGAAATCGGGTAACAAAGAAACCCTTTTATCATTGGCCAGCGGGCTGAAGGTTTTACCCAAACACTATTGGCAGGGGAAGAATTTTGCCGAACCGCTTACAGAGGTGCCTGTAGGAAGTTCGGCCTATACCATAAAGAATTTTAAGATCGGCCAGTTTGTTGTTTATGAACGGGTAAAGGATTACTGGGCAGCAGACCTCCCGGTGAACAGAGGTCAGAACAACTTTGATAACATAAGGTATGACTATTACCGGGATGATACGGTGTCCCTTGAGGCATTTAAATCAGGTGAGTTTGATATCAGGCAGGAGAATGTCGCAAAATACTGGGCTACAATGTATACTGGTTCCAATTTTGATAAAGGTCATATTGTTAAAGAGATGATCGATCATGAGATACCCCAGGGCATGCAGGCATTTGTATTTAACACAAAGAGGGCAATTTTTTCAGATATAAGGGTGCGTGAGGCCATGTCCTATGCGCTGGATTTTGAGTGGCTGAATAAAAACCTTTTTTATGATCAGTATGCCCGCAACCGCAGCTATTTCAACAACACGCCATATGAGGCAAAAGGGCTGCCTGGTAAAGGTGAGCTTGAGATACTTGAGGCGTTAAGGGGCAAGATACCTGAAAGGGTTTTTACAGAAGAGTACAACCCCCCTGTCACTGATGGCACAGGAAATATAAGGGCCCAGATACGTATAGCCCTTGAACTGTTTAAAAAGGCCGGATGGGAAATAAAGGATAAGGTTTTAAAAAATACAAAGAGCGGGGAACCTTTCAAATTTGAGCTTATGCTCTACAGCCCCACAATGGAGGCAATCGCCATTTCATTTCAGAATAATCTGAAGAAAATGGGCATAGAGATGAATATCAGGCAGGTTGATACAGCACAATATACAAACAGACTTCGGGAACGCGATTTTGATATGGTATCTGAAGGTTATTCTGCAATGCCATACCCGAGCAGGGATCTTATGATCATATGGCATTCAGATTATATTGACCATACATATAATACCGCAGGTGTCAGTGATCCGGCTATAGATAAGATGGCAGAGGATATCTCAGCCATACAGGAGGATGAGGCTAAACTTTTAAGCTATGGGATGGCCTTAGACAGGGTACTGCAGTGGAATTTTTTTGTTATACCTCAATGGCACCTGAGTAAATTCAGGGTGGCATACTGGAACAAATTCTCACGCCCTGAAACAAGACCAAAATATGCCCTCGGTATTAACGCTTGGTGGGTAGACAGCGATAAGGCAAAAAAACTGCCAAGACGTAATGCAGCAGATTAGGGAAATTTACTATTTATGACTGCCTATATACTTAGAAGACTACTGCTGGTGATTCCAACTCTTCTGGCAATAATAACCATCAATTTTTTTATTGTGCAGATCGCCCCAGGCGGTCCTGTTGAACAGATGATAGCAGAGATGACCGGGAAGGGCTCCGGGCTTATGGAGAGGGTAACAGGCGGAAACAAGATGGAGGTCCAGCAGGCACCCGGGTCAGGTATAAGCAGTGACACTGCATCATCCTACCGGGGGGCAAGGGGGCTTGATCCTGAGGTTATCAGGGCTATTGAAAAGAGGTTCGGCTTTGATAAGCCTATATATATCCGATATCTTAAAATGCTAAAAGAATATATCTCTTTCAACTTCGGCGAGAGTCTTTTCAGGGGGCGTACTGTTGTCGGCCTCATTATAGAGCGTCTGCCGGTCAGCATATCACTGGGTGTATGGAGCACATTGATAATTTACCTTGTTTCTATTCCCCTTGGCATCCGAAAGGCTGTAAAGCACGGCAGCAGGTTTGATGTCTGGTCAAGCACTTCAATCATACTGGGTAGCGCAATCCCCACCTTTCTGTTTGCAGTGCTTTTGATTATATTATTTGCAGGAGGCGCCTATCTGAACTGGTTTCCATTAAGAGGGCTGGTCTCCATTAATTTCAGTGAACTTACATGGTATCAGAAGATACTGGATCATTTATGGCATATGGTTCTGCCTGTTACAGCCATGGTAATTGGAGGGTTTGCCACACTTACCTTTTTAACAAAAAATTCATTCCTGGATGAAATACGAAAACAATATGTGATAACAGCCCGTGCAAAGGGGCAGACCGAAAAAAAGATACTTTATAATCATATCTTCAGAAACGGCATGATTATTATCATAGCGGGTTTTCCTTCTGCCTTTATCGGCATGTTTTTTACTGGCTCCATGTTAATAGAGGTGATTTTTTCTCTTGAAGGATTGGGGCTTCTCGGTTTTGAGGCGATTATTCAGAGAGATTACCCGGTCATGTTCGGGTCACTCTATATTTTTACACTGATGGGCCTGGTGCTGGGTATTCTCAGCGATATTACCTATACAATAGTTGATCCCAGGATAGACTTTGAAGCAAGATAAAGGGAATTATGGCGCTCAGCAGCATTAACAGAGAAAGATGGAACAGGTTCAGGGCAAACCGCAGGGGATATTATTCATTATGGATATTCCTTCTGCTTTTCTTTATCAGTCTCTTTGCAGAGGTAATAGCAAATGACAAGCCTCTTGCTCTCTTATACAATTCAAGGCCCTATTTCCCATTTCTTTTCAAATATGCTGAGACTGAGTTTGGCGGGGAATTTGAAACCGAGGCAGACTACAGTGATGAATATGTGAAGGATCTTATCAATCAAAAGGGGTTTATCATCAATCCTCCCATTCACTTCAGTTACAGTACAATCAATTACAATCTGCCAAGCCCTGCGCCCTCACCTCCGACAAAAGAGAACTGGCTTGGCACTGATGACAAAGGGAGGGATGTCGCTGCAAGGCTTATTTACGGCTTCAGGATATCTGTTCTGTTCGGCCTTATCCTGACCTTTTTTTCATCCATTATAGGCATATCAGCAGGTGCAATACAGGGCTATTATGGCGGACGCATTGATATCCTTGGCCAGCGTTTTATAGAGGTATGGTCAGGCATGCCCACACTGTTTCTTCTTATTATCATGTCAAGTGTAGTTCAGCCCAACTTCTGGTGGCTTCTGGGGATAATGCTGCTATTCGGATGGATGTCACTTGTGGGGGTGGTTAGGGCAGAATTTTTAAGGGGCCGTAATTTTGAATATGTTATGGCTGCAAGGGCGCTGGGCGCAAGGGACAGCGTGATAATGTTCAGACATATACTTCCCAATGCCCTGGTGGCATCAATAACCTTTATGCCTTTTATTCTGGGGGGCTCCATAACAACACTTACATCCCTTGATTTTCTGGGGTATGGCCTTCCTGTAGGGTCGCCATCCCTTGGAGAACTGCTTGCGCAGGGCAAGGCCAACCTTCAGGCGCCCTGGCTTGGGATATCCGCATTTGTGATACTGGGCGCCATGCTGAGCCTGCTTGTGTTTATCGGCGAAGGTGTCCGCGACGCCATTGACCCCAGAAAGAGCTATTAGGTGTCTCTATGCCAAAAAATCTTCTTGAAATCAGAGATCTTGATATAGCCTTTAAAAAGGGGGATGACCATAATCTTGTCGCCAGGGGTGTCTCTCTGGATATTCATGAAGCAGAGACCATGGCCCTTGTGGGCGAAAGCGGTTCAGGCAAGACAGTAACCGCTATGTCCATATTAAAGCTTCTTCCGTCTCCTCCTGTCATATATCCGAAGGGGAAAATACTATTTAATGGCGTTAACACAATGGAGCTTTCTGACGCAGAATTGCGGCATATCCGTGGAAACAGGATAGGCGTAATTTTTCAGGAACCAATGTCATCGCTTAATCCTTTGCATACAATTAAAAAACAGCTTAATGAGGCAATCCTGCTTCACCAGCCGCTATCAAGTGATGAGGCGTCAGCCATCTCTTTGAAATGGCTAGAAAGAGTGGGGCTTAAAAATCCTGAAGAGCGTTTAAACGCCTTCCCTCACCAGCTTTCAGGAGGTGAACAGCAGAGGGTAATGGTTGCTATCGCCCTTGTAAACAGGCCGGAACTGCTTATTGCAGATGAACCCACGACCGCACTTGATGTAACCATACAGGCACAGATACTTGACCTGATAAAGGAATTAAAGCAAGAACTGGGTATGTCCATTCTCTTTATCACCCATGACCTTAATATTGTGCGTCGTATTGCTGACAGGGTTGCTGTTATGCAGAATGGAGAGATTGTTGAAGAGGCTGATGCGGATAAGCTGTTCAATGCCCCTGCTCATATATATACTCAGGAACTTATTAATTCTGAGGTTAAAGGGGAGCCTGTCAATGCTGATAAAAATGCGCCTGCTATCCTGAAGGTGGATAATCTCAGGGTGTGGTTTCCTGTGCAGAAGGGTGTTCTTCGCCGGACAAAGGGGTATATAAAAGCGGCTGACAATGTTTCATTCACCCTGAAAAAAGGGCACACACTGGGTATCGTTGGTGAAAGCGGGTCAGGCAAGACCACCTCCGGTCTTGCAGTGTTGAGGCTTAATAGGGGTACAGGATCAGTTATTTTCAAGGATCATTTGCTCCATGAATATTCCGGTAAATCGATGCGCCCTGTAAGAAAGCACATGCAGATCATATTTCAGAATCCGTTTGGCAGCCTGAGCCCCAGGATGTCTGCGGCCCAGATAATAGGTGAAGGGCTTTCAATTCATGAAAGGCTGACAGCAGAGGAAAAAGAAGAGAGGATTATAAGGGTAATGGAAGAGGTAGGGCTTGACCCGGAAACAAGGCACCGTTACCCGAATGAGTTCTCAGGCGGGCAGAGGCAGCGCATCTCAATAGCAAGGGCCATTGTGTTAAAACCGGAGTTTATAGTTCTTGATGAACCGACATCATCCCTTGACAGGGCAGTTCAAAGACAGGTTATAGAGCTTTTAAAGGGGCTTCAGAGGAGATATGGGCTCTCATACATCTTTATCAGCCATGATCTGAAAATTATAAAGGCAATCTGCCATGATGTGCTTGTTATGCAAGATGGCATGGTTGTGGAGTATGGCCCTCTATTGAGTGTATTTAATAATCCAGGGCATGCTTATACAAGAGAGCTGTTAAGGGCAGCCTTTGAATAATTTCATTAAAATAATTATATGAAATTCCGGGGCATGAAATTATGAATCATAACAAAAGACCTCTTCTCTTTTTAACATTTATATTGCTCGTCATTGCCCTGATTCTCCAGATAAATATTTTTAAAAAACATCAGAGACTCAACCAGGCTTTCAACTGGTTTCTGAAGGCACAGGCTGAAGCCGGGTTAAAAAAAACTGTTCAATTAAATAAAGACGATACCCCCTCAAAGGATGAAGGCGACTGGCTTGTATGGGCCTACAGTGTGGAGCCAAAAACGCTTAACATGATAAGCGCAGATAATGATATCTATTCCAGGTGGATCACAACGCCATATATACTTGAACCATTGCTTGAATATGATTATGACACCATGGAGCTTAAACCTTATCTTGCGAAGAGTTTTAATGTCTCGGATGACGGGCTTGAGGTTGATTTTAAACTCAGGGACGATATCTATTTTTCGGATGGTCTCCCTGTAACAACAGATGATGTTCTATTCACCTTCAATACAATCATGAACCCTAAGATAGATGCGGCAACCATTGCACAGATGTTTACTGATGTTGAGCGGGTTGTAGCTGTAGATAAAAAGCAGGTCAGATTTATTATGAAGAGGCCCTTTTTCAAGACCCTTGATAACCTCTCTTTCGCAGATGTCGGTATATACCCCAAACATATATATGGTTTTGATGATCCCGCTAAATTCAATGCACGCAACTCAAACCCTGTGGGTAGCGGCCCCTATATCTTTGAAAAGTGGGATATTGGCCGTGAAATCGTTTTAAAGAGAAATGAAAACTACTGGGGAGAAAAGCCAAAGATCATAAAGGTGGTGTACCGGTTCATCACCAATACTGTAGCAGGGCTTCAGGCGCTCAGGGCAGGCCAGGTGGATATAATGATACCTGAACCTGACCAGTTTGCAGAGCTTGATTCGGATAATGAATTTAAAAAACAGTTCTATTACCTTTCATATTATGAACCAAGGGTGCCTTTTTTTTATATCGGCTGGAATATGGATACTCCATATTTCAAAGACAGGCGCGTGCGGCTGGCAATGACCCATATTATCGATCGCAATAAGATAATTACCCATCTGCTTAAAGGTAGCGGAAGGATTGTGACAGGCTCTTTTTATTCCGAAGGGGGGCAGAATAATTCTGATATTAAACCCTGGCCCTATGACCCTGAAAAGGCAAAGAGGCTTTTAGATGAGGCAGGGTGGATTGACAGTGATGGTGACGGCATACGTGATAAGGATGGTGTCCCATTCAGGTTCAAGTTTATGTACAGCACTGCAAGCACACTCTATGTAAGACTTGTAAAGCTGTTAAAGGATGAGGCTGCAAAGATTGGTGTTGATGTGGTGCCTGACCCCTATGAATGGTCGGTTTTAATAGGTAAACTGACAGACCGGCAGTTTGAGGCAATGGTTATGGGCTGGGGTGGTGATGTAATTGATGACCCCTACCAGATATTTCATTCTTCCCAGATAGGAAACCGTGCGTCCAATTATGTAGGATTTAATAATCCGGAGGTTGACAGCCTTATTGAAAAGGCCCGAATGACCATAGATGAAAAAGAAAGAAACAGGCTCTTTCAAAAAATACACTTGATTTTACATGAGGAACAGCCCTATACATTTCTGTTTGAAAGGCCCTATATGCGGCTCCTGGACAAACGTTTTAAAAATGTAAAAATGCATAAGATGGGGATTAACTGGCTTGAATGGTATGTCCCTAAAGAGTTGCAGAAATATGAATAATATCGATCCCGGAGAAAAACATGAATAGACGTTCGGCTCTTTATTCGGCACTCGTTGTGGTGCTGCTATTGGTCATTATACTTTTTCAGCTCCTTTCAATGATCCAGTCTGACAGGCTTTATGAAAGGCTTAATCAGATAGCCGGCATTAAGAGTACTCCAACCCATAAAGAAAAAGATGAGAATAAAACTGAAAACACATCTAAAGATAATGGAGACTGGCTTGTCTGGCACCTTACCGGAGAACCAAGGACACTAAACCCTATTTCTGTTGATAGCGATATGTCTTCTCGTTACATATATTCAAGGCATATACATGAAACACTGTTTTATTATGATTATGACTATGATGGTGTAAAGCTGATCCCAGTTCTGGCTGAAAGCATGGATGTATCAGATGATGGGTTGGAGATTACTGTTAAGCTTAAAGAAAAGATATGGTTTTCAGATGGGGCGCCTGTTACCTCGGATGATGTCATCTTTACATATAATACGATAATGGATCCAGACATAGATGCTGAAGATATTAGAGGGTATTATTCAAATATAAAGAATGTAATAAAAGTTGATAACAAAACGGTCAAATTTGTTTTTAATGAGGTTTTCTGGAAGACATTGGAATCGATAGGCATTTTTGATGTGCTTCCGGAACATATATATAAATATACCAACCCGGATGAATTTAATAAAAGGATATCCAACCCTGTTGGTAGTGGTCCATACATTTTTGAAAAATGGGATGTCGGACAGCAGGTTGTGCTTCGCAGAAATGAAAATTACTGGGGTGCAAAACCGCAGATAGAGAGGCTTGCATTTAAATTTATAACAAATAATACTGCTGCATTACAGGCTCTCAGATCCCATGATATTGATTACATGGAAGCAACTTCTGCACAGTATGATGAATTTTCTAAAGACCCTGAGTTTAATAAAGCTTTTAAAGTATTGGCCTACTGGGAGCCATCAGGAGGTTTTTCCTATATAGGCTGGAATCAGGCAAGGGAATTTTTCAAAGATAGGCAAGTCAGGCTTGCCCTTACCATGGGGATGAACCGGGAATCCATTTCACGGAACATCCACAAGGGGCATTCAAAGGTGATAAGCGGTCCTTTTTATATAAATGGCAAACAGAATAATCCTGATATAAAACCATGGCCATACAATCCTGAAAAGGCAAAGGAGCTTCTCAGTGAGGCAGGCTGGATAGACAGCAATAAAAATGGGATAAGGGATAAAAACGGCAGGGAATTTCGTTTTAAATTATCATATCCTTCAGGGTCTCCTACAACAGAACAGATAATCAAAGCGCTGAAAGATGATCTATCCAAAATTGGTGTAGACCTGATTCCTGACCCGGTTGAATGGTCTATCTTTATTAATAAAATGCATGATAAGGATATAGATGCGGCATTATCAGGTTGGGCAGGGACAATTGAAAGCGATCCATTCCAGTTGTTCCATTCATCTCAGACAGAGGGCAGTAATTATTTTTCTATCATTAATCCTGAGCTTGATATGCTGATAGAAAAGGCGCGAAAGACGCTTGATCCTGACAAAAGGTACGAACTATATCATCAATTCCATCAGGTTGTTCATGAGGAACAACCATACACATTTTTATTTACAAGACAGACCTTCGCCTTTGTAGACAACCGTTTTGAAAATGTAAAGATTCATACACTGGGGGTGATACCCTTTGAATGGTATGTGCCAAAGGAAAAACAAAGATATAAATGACCGCATACATCATCAGAAGAATAATGCTCATGATCCCGACACTTATCGGGATAACCATAATGGTTTTTGCCATAAGCAGGATTGCCCCTGGTGACCCTGTGAGTCTATCCATGGGGCCAGGGGGGCAGCTTGATGCCCAGAGGGCCGCTGATGTGCGTGAAGCAAGGATGAAGCTGTATGGCCTTGATAAGCCTGTACCGGTACAGTATGCAAAGTGGTTTATACGTGTTGTCCGGTTTGATTTTGGCGATTCATTAAAACATCACAGGCCGGTTATCGATATTATAAAAGAAAGATTTCCTATCACCCTTACCCTTAATCTTATCGCCTTTTTCCTTATCTATTTAATATCCATGCCTGTGGGCATTCTTGCCGCTGTAAAGCACAATCGTCTTTTTGACAGAGCAAGTTCGGTTTTATTATTCATGTTGTGGGCACTTCCCTCAATGTGGGTGGGGCAGATGATGATAGGCTATTTATGCGGCCCGACATTTTTAAACTGGTTTCCTCCTGCCGGGTTAAGCAGCAACAATGCAGAGATTTTGCCATTTTTCCCATGGCTTTTAGACAGGTTCTGGCACCTCACCCTTCCGGTATTGTGTTTAACCTATGGAGGGTTTGCCTATCTCACCAAACAGGTGCGTGCGGGCATGCTTGAAAACCTGAGGGCAGATTATGTTCGTACTGCCAGGTCAAAGGGGCTTTCAAACT
>CAZXUA010000046.1:0-23340 GCA_964643755.1 uncultured Desulfatiglans sp.
CCCTTTGCACATGACTTCTTCCCTTTTGTCCAGCAATTTTTTGGGTAGTTGTCAGGGCTCAGACCGGGGAATCCAGTTTTATCTTCTTTATTTATAAAATCAGGGTTATTTATGATTGATAAATAAAATACAAATAGTTATTATCTGTACATTTCTAAAATTACGATTTCAAAATAAAAGTCATTTAAATTTTGGTTCATCTTTTTGTATAACATCCCAAAAGTAAAGTTATCCAGAACTGGTGGATCCCTTGTTATGAATTAGAGGAGAAAAAATGGGAAACAGAAAAATTATCTGCTTTTTATTTGTAATTTTTTTTATTGGTTCGGAAGTTGTTGCGGGCGAAATCTTTAACAACCCCACAGTAGGCTTTTCAATCGAAAAACCAGATGATTGGCACTATCTGACAACAGATCAAATTTCAGAGAATAGAAAAAATATCCGGATGAAAGACGAAGAATTCAAAGAGGCCGTCCAAAAATATGCGACCGCGCCACTTGTCGCTATCTCAAGATATCTTGAACCTTATGATGATCTAAACACAACTGTCCAAGTCATTTTCCGACCATTAGGTCAGTTACAGGGAACCCCACCTGTTGAAATATTAAAACTTATGGTTCCAACAATTCAAAGAGTTGCAGAAAATTTTGTTTTTGTAGACGAAATACAAGAAACAAAAATATCAGAATTAAATGCAGCTTACATGAAAGCTAAATATACTATGTCAAATCAAGAAAAACGTACTTTTAATGTTGTTTCACGAATGATGGTTGTTCCAAGAGGTTCTTACATGTTCATGATTAGCATGTCATGCAAAGCTGATGCTACTGACAATTCAGAAGTCATGCTTGACTCGATGTTAAAATCAATCAAAATAGAAAATTAATTCATAACATCTGCATCTATAAGGATCGGGCGATAAAACGCCGTCCGTCCTGTAATGCAGGTCTTTATTTTTGTGATGATATGAAAACCTTATTTTTTGTTTTATTAATGACATTATGGTTAAATACCATCGAGGCTTGTGAAATGTTTGCACCTGAATATGTAAGTATCGATTGCCCCCAAGGCGACATATCGTTATTTCTAAACACAGATAATTCATTCAAACTAGAAATCAAATATTGGAGCCAAACAGAAAATCGTCATACGCATACTGATAAAATAAATGGCACTTGGTCTTCAAAAGGTGAAAAGCTTACTCTCTCTGGCAATGTTGATTTTGAGTGTATCAAAGATAAAACTTGCCTTACAGTTGGCGCTCACTCAGCAAACATCCCAAGCTTAAAGTTTATAAAAGGATCAATAAATATTTTTGCTAACGGCTTCATATTATTTGAACGTACAAAGGTAGATGACCTATTTTTTGAAGCAACAAAAGATCAAAACAATCATATTAAAGAAATTTAACTCGGAAGCAATTTACTCTGAGCTCAATTTGCTCCGGTTATTTTCAAGGCAATGAAATAAGGAACAAAAGTATTATGAACACTATTGAAATTATTCTATTTGATTTAGGCGGTGTGCTGGTTGAACTCACTGGTGTTCCTACCATGATCAAATGGACGAGAAATATTTATAATGAAAGCGAAATTTGGGAGGCATGGTTACGCTCTCCTTCAGTACGTTCTTTTGAAAAAGGATATACCAGCGCCAGGCAATTCGCTGCTGATATTATTAAAGAGATGAATCTACCTGTCGGAATTGCAGAGTTTATTGATAGCTTTACTCTTTGGCCAAGCGGGTTATATCCAGGCGTACCGGATCTTCTTAATAAATTAAAACACAAAACACTTGCCTGTTTCAGTAATTCAAATGAATTACACTGGCCACGCTTAATGAAAGAGATGGGCATTGAAAAGATGCTCGATTATCACTTTGCCTCTCATGAAATGGGTAAACTTAAGCCTGACAAAGATGCATTTGAACATGTATTAAGTACTCTTGGCTGCCATCCTGCATCAGTGCTCTTTTTCGATGATAATGAACTCAATGTAAACAGCGCCAGGGAAATGGGATTAATGGCATATCATGTAAAAGGACCGCAAGAGGTCGAGGATATT
This sequence comes from uncultured Desulfatiglans sp., assembly GCA_964643755.1. Classification (GTDB taxonomy): domain Bacteria; phylum Desulfobacterota; class DSM-4660; order Desulfatiglandales; family HGW-15; genus JAAZBV01. Next base: position 2,064 of record CAZXUA010000046.1, read on the forward strand.
CTTGTTGATATGCGGATACTTGAAAGCCCGAATTAAAAAAGCGGGCGGACACGGGGGTACCGCCCCTACGAAATATATAATATCTTTTATTCTGACCAGAGAATAAGGGTAAACGAAATTATGACATCATAATGGATTGCATATAGTGAACTGGCCTGGGTATATGATCCATACCTGCTTAATGATGGTAAATACCCCATGCAGATTTTTATCGGGAAAAAACGGCCTGATTCCGCGAAATAGAAATAAATCTCAACCCTTCCCATTAGCTATAATATTTCTCATATTATCAACAGGTTATTTTCTATAACCCCATATAATGACTTTTGTGTTAAAATAAATCTGTTTTTTTTAAAAAATAATTGTTGACATTAATGACATCCGTCATCATAATTAATTACAAATGTCATCAGGAGATATGAGAAATGAAAAAAAATGCCTTACCAAAACTCACACCCGCAGAATTTGAGATAATGAATGCAGTCTGGAACTCAGGGGAGCTTACAGTTACCGAGATTATGAATCAGGTAAATAAAAATAATAAACGTAATCTCACCAGGTCAACCATCCAGGTTCAGATCGGAAGACTTGAGGAAAAGGGCTGGCTTACCCATCATCAGGAGGGAAACAGGTTTATATATGAATCAACAACCCCCAGAAGTGAGGCCTCCGCAGCTATAGCACTGGATATTGGCGATCGTATTTTTGGCGGTTCATGTGTTGAGCTTGTAAAGGCATTTTTCAGCAGGTCAGCGGTTTCAAGTGAAGAGATAAGGCAGTTAAGGGAGTTAATAGACAAATACGAGGAGAAATAAAATGGATTTTCTCTCTTTATTAACAAATAATGAAGTGGCAGGGTTTTTTATTACATTGGCAGGACAGTCCATCCTGATTTCAATTACAGGGTTAGTTCTGATAAAACTGCTCTCCAAAAAATCTGCACCTCTTCGAAGCCTTATATCTGTTACTACAATAATTGCAATGGGGTTACTCATTGTGATCTTTATCGGCGCCCGGTTATCTGAAATATCATGGCAAAATGAACCAGCACCTGTGATTGAGCATGTAAAAATATCAAATGTTATCGCCATTTCAGATCAGTATGAATTAGCCTCTGTTATTGATAAGAAAAGATATCAAGTGTTATCTCTGTTCCAAATCAGTATGAACCATTACCTATTGAACCTGTAGGACAGACTATTGCACCATCATATACTCCAGATAATATTGATAAAGCATATCCAACCCTGGAAAACAGCCCATACTCTATCAGTTTATCCTCTGCTGTGATTACCCTTATTAACATACTGGGCTTCATATGGATTATCGGGGTACTTTTTCAACTTTTTAGGCTTGGTTATGGATTAATAGTAGTAAACAAGTTTAAAGGCAGTCTTCAAGCTATAAAGGATGCATGCTTTAATAATATGCTGAGCAATATTGCTGTTACATTATTCAGGAAGGGGCGACTTGTGCCAAGGCTTTACCGCTCGTCTCTAATCGAGTCCCCAATGGCTATTGGTTTTATACATCCTGCAATTATTATCCCTGAAAAGCTCTTTACCACCTTAACAGACAATGAGCTTAAGAGCCTCCTTCTGCATGAAATGGCGCATATATACCACTATGATCAGGTTACAGGGTTTATTAAACGATTTGTAATAGCCTTTCACTGGTGGAACCCGTTTGTGTACATCATAAACAAAGAGCATGAACAGGCAAGGGAAGAGGTATCTGATAACTATGTATTAAATGAGCTTTCGCCAGGGGATTACTCAAGATGCCTGATGAACCTGGCAGAAAAGGTATCATTGATAAGCAATATACCATTTGCCTCTGGTATGGCCGGGAAAGGTTTTAACCTTATTAAAAGGGTGGAACAGATCCTTTCAAAGCAAAGGAGCAATGCCATGAATACAAGATTGAGTTTTAAAACGATAGTATTTGTGTGTTTGGCTGTTTTAACATTTAGCATTGCAGGCATCCATGCCAGGGTCAGTGCGGTGAAAAGTGATGATACTGAAGCGGTGTTACAGGAACCACTGTAAGAGGTAAATCCTGTTACAGCAACACATGAGGATCAGAAACCTATAGAGGAAAATATACCTGAACCTAAAGCTATTGATAACCCGGATAAATCGCAGCCATTACCGAATACCGAAGCAGCTCCCCAGAAAGAATCGCCTGACAAAAAGAAGCGGGAGAATAAAGAGCCGGTTATGGTCATGGCGTCTGTTGATACTAATGCCATAAATAAGATTGAAAAGCCAATTGATATAGTTGATGTCCAATCATCCGATGAATTAGCAGTAATAAAAGATAATGCAGATAATATAGCACTGACACAAAATAAAACCGCGGAAGACCCCAATCTTAACTCAGCTACTGTTCCTGATAATGTGGTTCAGAATGTCACGCAGAATGATACCTCAAATGATTCCAAAAAAGAGGATACTGATACTGCAATTGCAGAGATAAGCAGGCAAATAGAACTGAATAATTCTGATGCCGAACTGTATGTTCTTCGCGGTAATCTCCACATGGATAAACAGGATTATGAAAAAGCAGTAAATGATTACACGAAGGCGATAAAAATAAACCCTGATGATGTTGCAGCGTACAACAACCGGGGGCAGGTGTATGCCAGTATAGGGGAAACTAAACAGGCAATAAAGGACTATAAAAAAGCCATAAAGATAGGTCCTGAAAATATTAATGCCTACATTAATCGCGGCAATGCCTATTATTCAAGACAATCATATCGAAAGGCCATTTCCGATTATACCAGGGCGATAAAAATAGACCCCGAAATCTCATTAGCATACATAAACAGGGGCATTACCTATTTCCGGGAAAAGAGCTTCAGTAATGCTATTAATGACTTTTCAAAGGCGCTTGAACTGGATAACAGAGATGCAGGAACTTACCTGCTTCGTAGCAATGCATATTACAGTAAAGGCGAATATATGCAGACGATTAATGACTGTAGTAAGGCACTGGAGATTAATCCTGATTTTATCGATGCATATAACAACCGCGGGATGGCTTACGAAGGTATGGGTGATTTTGATAAAGCCATACTAGACTACAGCAAGGCAATAGAGATAGCCTCTAAAGACCCTGATGCCTATTTCAATCGGAAACTAATCTCTACACAAAAAACCCGGACCAACAGAGCTGGCATGGCTATTCCAATTTGGAGCATACGTAAAGGAGGTCTTTATCCATACGACGACTATAAAGATAGATACCCAAAGATTGCCTATGAATATTCTTCACTCTGGGAATACTCTGACCCCTTCATGAATCGGAGGCGTCTCTATATTAAAACAGGACAGCTCGATAAAGCAGCAAATAATTTTAAAACTATTGAAAATTCCATGATGAGCAATAAGTTAGAAAATGAAAAGGATAAACATATGGCAAAACAGTTGAAGCCCGATTATTCCCTGCTGGAAGCAGAAGCAAAAAAAGAATTCGAAGCTTTAATGCGTACAAAGATACAAAGTAAGACTCAATTCGACAGTACCTTTGAGGTAATTGAAGAAAATCGACGCAGGCTTGGATATTGAGCCAGGTTGGGTTTAAACGAAAACTACCCGGCGGCTGGGTCGCCTCTTGAAAGGGTGTTGCCCAAATGAATTAAAGTGTTTCGGCATTTGACAAGGAACGCAAAATGTCCTGAGATTGGCTAATTAATTTCTATATTAAGTGCAGTTTTTGACTGTAAATAATCTGTTAATTTTATGATGTGTACACATACAGTGTTCTGCATTAAAGTAACAGTAAATTCTGGCCCCTGATTTAACAAGATTTATAATGGCGGCCTTTTAAATTCTTCAGATAATGTTTTCTAAGTATTTTGGAAAGTAGCACGTTATAAGGTTGAGCCTTTCAAACCTGATAACCTGATAGCCTTTTGTTAATAGATTGATAAGCAAAGATTTCACATGAATTATCTAAACAGGGTAAATTATCTTCACATAAAGTAGAGAAAATAAAATAGTGTAATGTTTTCACTCTTGACAGATTTTATTAATGGTAAGTCAATAATAACCGGATTCATGGCACGGCAAATTTGGGAGTAGAACTAACCGCGAACCACACGAAAGACACGAACAAAGACTTTTTATTTATTAAAACTGATCGCGCTGTTCGCGTATTTCGCGGTATAAAATTATCAGTCTATCTGCTGTATCTCTTCCTGGACTCTATATAAAGTGTCTCCCTGAAGGCTGGTGTCAGGTACTGTGCACCGTACCTGTGAAGATAGCTAGGCTTTTCAGAGTTGCAGAATCTTTCCGCATATCTTTTTGCTATTGCCCTCTGTTCATCATCGGTAGTAGTTTTAGGATCAAACCTTTCAGGCACAACACCGACAAGTATTTTATCACCATATAGATCATAGATCGTTTCAAAATCATTAATCCCCTGCCCGCCCCATGCATCCCAGCCGGCAGCAATCATGTTGGGCACCTGTTTTAAAAGCATGCCGCAACTGTGTAGTTCTGCAAACCTCCCCTTTGAATGGATAAAATCGGTTACCCTTTTCATGGGAGGCACAATCAGGTCAGCCGCAGTATCAGGAGAGAAAAAGGTCTCCTTCTGTGCGCCCCAGTCATCATGAAAATAGAAACCGTCTATATGGTCATAGTACTTGAGATAGTTATCAAGTATCTTTATGTAAAGGTCAGCAAGCCTGTCAAAAAGCTCTCTCACTGCCTCTTTCTGATCCTCATCTATCATGGCCATGACAGCCGCCTCAAAATCCATAAATGAGATCAGCCTCTCAAAAAAACCTGTCTGGAACCAGACCATGTTAAAGATATCAGGTTTAAGATAGGTACCATTGTTATCTTTTGCGCTCTTTTCCCAGCCCCAGCTATCAATATCAGGCCATGTTAACTTCTCATACCACTGGTTAGCATCATCCATAAATGGCTTGCCGGGCCGCACCATTGAGCCGCCTGCCACAGGTATGTATTCCCATTCAATCCCGAACATATCTTTCCCACCGCCATCCATAGGGTCAAACGCGTTTGCCTCAAACACAAATGATCGCGCAACATTGTCCGGTATGATCATGGGGGTAAATATCTTTATTTCAGGATCAATTATCTGCCAGAGCGGCTTCCTTTTGAATGCAGCGACCACGCCCTCCCTTATACTAACAGGGTAATCATATATCTTGATGGCAGGCATCCTTGGGCTCTCAGGTATTTCAGATACTACTTTTAATTCTTTTGGATCAAAAGATGGAACTGGCATAATGATTTACCCCATAAAACAATTACTATATGAAGCTTTCAGCTTTCAGCATTCAGCTATCAGCCAACTCTTTTTTTAAAAAATCTTATTCTGAAAGCTGATGGCTGATTGCTCTAATAGTGATATATATCATTAATATGATTTTTAAAGTCAAGAAAAGAATGAATAAATTATCCAAAGTGGTGTCTTGTTTACAATATATAAAAATATTGATAGAGTTAGCGCAAAATTACGTATCTTTGAACTGAGAATAAAATAAAGGAGATAAAAAATGATTAACCGAAACAAACCTGTTCTGACATTATCCCTGATTTTCCTTTTATTTCTGTTTATTACCCCTGCCTTTTCCCAGGTTGATGAAGAACCGATTAAGGAGAGCGCCCCTGCCGCTAAAGATGAGGGCGCAAAAAAGGAGGGCGGTTTTATGGATACACTCTTCAATGCCCTTGGCAATGCTGCCAATGAATCTTTAAAGATGGGTATTGAAGAATTCATAGGCACATACAAAGGGCGTATAGGCGAGGTAAAATTTCTTGAAAGAAGAGGCAACTCCATTGTCCTTGAGGTTAAATACGAAGGTGTAAAACGCAAGGATGGGGTTTATGTTAAGGGTGAGGTGCTGAAATGGGGAGAATCACTGGATGGCTTTAACAGCACCCTCTCTACCCTTCGAGAAAAATCGGGCTCTGTTATTATGACTATCAGCCATAAACAGGATGACTCCGACTGGGGCATATCACCGGAGCAGGTTACATCGGACCAGTTAAGGTTGTCACTGGTAAGAGAGACCAATCCTGAACGTCCATTTGGTGAGCTTGTGTATGACTTTACAAAGACATGGACTGACAGCAATGAAATAGAAAAGCCTCAGGAGGTCACCGCCACTGAAGCTGAGGCAGGTATTGAACTTGCCGAGGGTGAAAAACCTGAGCAGTCAAAACCCGGTGTATCAGACATCAAACCGCTAAGACCCGGAGCAATCCTTAAGCCTACCCAGACCATTACTGTAAAGCCGGTCGAATCAACCGGGGCTGCCGTAAAACAGGTAGCGCCTGTAAAAATTGCACCTGTTTATCTGAAAAATCCAGATACTGTTTATGATCTATATAAAAATGCAAATGCCGCAAAATGGAGAAGCAGTTCAGGAGAGCTCAAATTCCCCGGCAATTCAGGAGACAAGCAGGGTTTTGTTCTAACTATGGATAACGGTGTAATATGCCCGGACAACAAGGCAAAGAATCTGCTTCAGACCCATCCTGAATGGATTAACAACGGCTGGATAGAAGGGAGGTATCCCCTTATGGTGCTTGGCAGCAATTTTAAATTCAGGGCCACAGGCGCCATGCTCAAAGGCGCAACAAACTCCGATGGTGTTACAATGACTGTTGGTGTTTTTCATGAGAATAAGATTAAACGTATACTGAGAAAAAAAATAGACTGCAATGCATACACTAAACTTGAGGCGGATCTGTCTGAATGGGAAGGCAAAGAGATACAGATAGTCCTGCATGTCAGTTCAGGCGCCACAAGCGCACAGGATTGGGCTGTATGGGTTAATCCGATTATAACAAATAAATAGTCTTTATCCATCAATGGAGTGAGAACATGCGGATATTTCTCATAGTTTTTGCGGTATTATTTTGCGCCCCCTTCATCATCGCAGATGAAAAAAAGGGTGATACTGTCGCCCCTGCCCCATCGGGTGCAGGCAGTGCCCCGGCGATTAAGGAGGGCTTCAGGCCTTTGCAGTTTAAACCCATGACAGCGGTCCAGATAAAACAGAGGCCGCTTGTTAGCCTGAAAAATATCAGGCCTATCATTCCATCAGCAAAGCAGATAAAACCTGAAGGGCCTGACCCCTCTGCATCACTGGATTTAAGCGATTATATAGATGATGCATCCCTGCTGGATGACCTTTCAACTGTCTGCGGATGGGAGAGCCACCTTATCCTGCAGGATATAGCAGCCCCTCATGTCTTTTACTATATACCAAGGGAGTTCCTGCTTAAACAGGATGAAAACGGTTATCGTCTGAGCGTGCAGTACAATTCCCTCTCTGAACCGGGCAAACCCTCTGTAATGATCACGGCGGCGCTCCAGGCGCCTTACCGATCTGGTGATTCCGCCATACTTAAATCCATTTTACAGCAGGCATTTGACTTAAAACCGGGTGATCCGCTTGAAATTAAGGCAATGCCGGGCCTTGGCGCTTCCGCAGACCTGAATGCACTCTCTACAGGCCTTACTCTTCCTGCTGAGCGCATTAACCTTACACCACCATCTCACCTGAAGCAGGAATTCAGGCTCACAATGAACCTCACACAGGATGAAACAGAAGAGGTTCTGGCCCAGATTGCAGGTGACGGCATTGCAGGCTCACTTAATGTTAAGGTAAAGTATACCCATATCCCTGTGCCGATAAGAATTAGTTATAAACACTTTACAGGGGAGAGACTTGCAGGGTTAAATGACTGGGTCACAGGAAGGCCTATTGACAGCCTGAAAAACCTCACATCATTTCCTGTAAATATAGAGTCTATAAATGGCTACAGGATATCCGGCGGAAAGCTTGAGCGTATATCAAAAAATCTCAAACCGGTTGATATAAAACCTGGCAAAACAAAGCCCTTTAAACTGCCCTCAGTCAAAGAACTGCTGGGTGATAACCTTGCTGTTATATGGATGGGTCTCTCACTTGATAGTAACTGCACAGACTGCATCCGGCAGATTGATATGTCAGTAAGAAAGGGGATAGGCGTTGCGCCGGGGAATAAAATACACCTTGAGGCAATCCCATCCATATTTGAAGAGTTTGGCATTTATAAGCTTATTGTACATATCCAGTCCCCATATTTTACAGCAGGGGGCAAGAGTGTTCAAGAACAGGAGGCGATCCTTACTGCAGATGCAAATATTAATGCGAATACAATGATATTTGTGCCATCTGACAAAGGAGAGAATCCCCTTCTTTACAAGTACAGGCTTGAGGCTGTTATGGATACAGGTGAGTCAAACATATCCCCTGTATGGGAAGAATCCAGAAAACTGACACAGTTTTTCGGCGCAAGCCAGCTTGAAAAACTGATACAAAAGGCTGAAAAAGAGCCTTCAACAGAAGAACAGTAAAATGAAATTTACCATACTGATATTTCTCATGATTCTTTTATCCGGAGCACCTTGCATGGCCTCCCCTGCCCTGGATGTTTACCATGATATTGAAGGCACAAGGGTATACCAGGATCACAAAGATTACTCCACATGGTATATATCACCCTCCAAACCCTCTCTTAAATTAAAGGATGACAAAAGCCCTGACTATGGTCTTTCCATCTACAGGTATCTGGGCAGAAAGGGGACAGGCGATTCGGGTGACTTCTGGGTAAAGGGCGTGCTAACCTTTGGGATTGACCGCTCCAATGAATCGGGGCTTAATACAAAGATACGAAAGGCACTGCGTGAAAAAGGGATCAACTCACCGAGGTTAAAATCCATACCGGTATCTGCAAGTAAAGCAACCCTGATCTTTTCAGGACATGAACAGGTATTTGAAAGCGGGCTCCGCTGGAAGAGCGGTATTATGGTTATCCCTCTGGATAAAGAGAATGCAGAGATACTCTGGGGCGCTGTTGAGAAAGGTCAGACACTGGTAAGTATTGCCTTTGAAGAGACCCTTGCAGGCGTTAAAAAAACAGGCGATGAATGGCAACCGGCCACTGCTCCGCTTTCTTTTACACTGTCTGTTGAAATGGATATGAGTGCATATCCCGATCATTTTAAAAAACTGGATCTGGGCGGGCGTATGAAGGTCGGCTATACAGGGATTGACCTCTTCTGTTTTGACTTTGTTGAAAACCTTGATGAAAACCTCTATGCGAAAATGGTGGAGGTGGCCATACCTGCTGCAGGTCGCGACCTTGTTGAATCCTTTACCTTTAAAGAGGGTGGCGGCTACTCCACCCGTATAGAATTCAAGCTAGCAAAGGATCTTGATAAACCATACCGGTACAGGATTACCCGTATATATAAAGACGGCGGTCAGGAGATATCTCCATGGAAAGAGAAATCAGGCGAGACCCTGCTTGATATTACCGCCTATAAAAATCAGGATAATGAAACCGAAGAATCAACTGATAAATCATATAATCCATAATCGCTATGAAGGAGGCCTATGAAAACTATATCTTTACAAAAACTGTTCATATTATTTTGCATCTCTGTATGGTTTATTTTTTCAGGCAGCATGGTATATTCTCAGGAGGTTATGCTGGACAGGATGGAAAAATGCGGCGACCTGATATGCTACCCTGAAATGGATAATCCGAATAATTTTTATTACCTCCCTGATCAGCCCAGGATTGCCTCAAAGGATGGCAAGCCCCAGTTTTCATTCTTAAAATATGCCCGCACGCAGGAGACAGGAAAGGCAGGCATAGGCGATGCGGGAGGCGGCGGCATTGTCCATTTTCTAGTTACCTACGGGCCATCCGAAGGCCGTATAAAAAATGCGGAAAAGGCACTGCAGGAGCGCCACCCTGAAGCAAAGATAGCAGGCCCTATTGTTTACCGCAAAGGGAGCTTTGCCCTGATCACATCATTTAAAGAGGGGAATGAGCTCTTAACAAAGGTGGTTGCTGTTGGCAAGGCCCCCCTTATGGAAGGCCAGAAAACAGCCGTATCAATGGCCCTCACCCGTGAAGGGGCAGAACTATTGTGGGCAAGCTTTCAGACCGATAACCCTGACATATCCCTTGTTTTTGATATGGAGTTTGCCGGTATACGCGAGCCATACGAGGCCACCCTTGAGGCTGACTGGAGCAGCATCGCTAAAAGTGACCGCATACAGGCCGGTTTTAAGTACAAATGGTTCGGGGCAGATGTGGATATGCTCTTTCAGGAACTGAGACAGACCGGTGCAATCAAAATCACTACCAAGGGCGAAAACGCATCAATGGACAGGATACTTGAAAGCGCCAATGAAAAGCTGCTCAAGGTAATGTTTGAGCCTGTAACAGCGGACGATCTCACAAGGGCTGCTGCAGAAGGCAGTTATGACAGCCTGAATCAGGCGGCAAAGATGCTTAAGGATGCAGCCGCATCAGGCAGCACATCAACAGGTGCATCAGGAAAGACATCAGGCATATATAAAACCATTGTTCCATATATATCATACCTGCTTAACAAGCTTTCCTCATTTACCTATGCAGACACAAAGGAGTTTTTAGATAAATCCCTGTTAAAAGAAACAATGGATAAAACCGATAACCATTTTGTAGAGGCAATGACAAACTATATCATAGCAGAAGAGTATTATAGATCAGGCCGTTTTCAGGATGCGCTAAATGCATTTATTAAATCATATGAAGATTATGACAAATCTAAAAACGCCACTTCAAAAGGCAGGGCAACTATTCTATACAACATAGGAGTTACATATTTTAAGCTTGAACGTTTTGAAGAGGCGATTGCCCCGTTTGACGGCTCAGCAGACCTTTTCGGAAGAGATACAAAAGATGGGCAGGATTCAATAGCCCAGATTATGGAGATAGAGAGAATAATTGCAGCTCGCACCGTAGCGCCCCAGGAGGTCAGGGGTGAACAGGCTGCTATTGAATCAGCAAGTGATGCCTATAACAGGGCAAATCGGCTATATGAAGAGGCACGAAAGGCTGGTTTTGACGCAAAGCTGGCAAGCGCAGCTCTGGAGGTATTTGAGGCCTACCAGAGGGATCATAAGCCAACAGGCTCCCGTGCAGAAGAGGTGGATGGACGTATCCGCATGTTGAGGGAGAGACTCAAGACAAGGGCAGATGCATCAGTAGAGTCTAATGTAAAGCCTGGTTCCGGTAAAGGCGAAGATTTAGCAAATGCCCTGCTAAAAGATATGGATTCATCTAAGGATGCTAATAAAGGCAATGATCCGGTTGGAGTAAAGAGTTCAACAGATGATAAAAAAAGTGAAACAGGCATTAATATAGCCGGCACCCAAACAGCCTCTACAGGCACAGGTTCAAAAGAGACTGCGCCAGCCACAACAGGGACTTCAACTGGCGCTTCACAAACTACCGGAGCTAGCGCTACATCAGCAACCCCTAAACCTGCAACCACAGCCCAAAAGGCAAGGTCTGACGGATCACCGGGATTCTCACTTGTGGCATCCTACAAGATGAAAAAGATTAAACGCTCCGGCAAGATGATTTATAATATGAATAATTTCCGCACCGAGACACAGGCATTTGCAATGGCTGAGAACATCGGACAGCTCTTCAGGTTTTACGGCAGGGATCAGGGTATTTTCAGGGCCATAACTATCGATGATCCGGTGTTTAAACAGCGAGAGATAAAGGTTACCCTTGACGGGCAGGATGCATCCACATTCACGAAATATATGAATTTTGTTACGGTCAAGATGAAAAAAAACCATCAGGGGGGTGAGATCACAACAGGAGAGATTGTGGTAACCCCTGAAACGTTTAACACATCAGGCAACAACTTTTCTTTTATCTACGGCTGGAAGGATGATACAGACCGGGCTCAATGGCTCAACTATGAATATCAGGCTATATGGTCATTTTATGGCGGCATAGAGATACGCACACCATGGACTAAAACTGACAGCCCCATGCTTGCCCTGATTCCCCCCCATCATTACAAGACAATATCCATTGAGGGCAATGGAAAATCACTTACAGATGCAGGCGTACGTCACGGTGTTCTTACATTCACATGCCGTGTTGGCGACAAAAACATTTCACAGCAGGTTACCATACGCAACAACGGGCCTGCCCCTTCGGTAATGGTGGATATCCCAGAGGATATTGCAAACCCCGAGACAAAGGTTGATATAACATGGCATCTTGCAAACAACAGAAAACTCTCGGAAAAAAGCGCTTTACTGGAAGGGGACATCATTTACTGGGATGAACTGCCAAAAGGAGGTATCTAGGATATGGACCTTTTTAAAAAATATCGTTTTTCTCTTTTCTGTTTATTCATTTCGCTTATCGCATTTCCAGCGTCTGCCCTTGTAAACTATGAATCAGGACAGATGGAGATTAATGGAATACTTCTGCTTCAGGATGCAAATGATGCAAATGTTTATTACTACCTCCCCCCTGCCCCGAGGGTTTCTGAAAGGGCGGATAAGGGGCTTGAACTCTCTCTGGTGAAATTTGTTGACCCTAAAGGGGAGACCAGCGGGGGGCTTCTTCATATGCTTGTTACCTTCACCCTGCCTGATGATGAACTTGAAGAGTTGAAAGAGGCATTAAAAAAGGAAAATGGAAAGTCGAGGCTTGCCGGGCCGGTTGCACTTTTACAGGAACAGGAGGGCAGTTTCAGCATTATCTCAGGGTCGCTTTCTGACAAGGGTTTTACAAGCTCCCTTATCACAAGCGGGCGCGCCCCTGTAACACCCGGTGCAAAGGCGGCTGTGGCAGCAACATTGACCCCGCAGGGGGCAACCCTTTTATGGGAATCACTTACAAAACCCACATCTGATGTCTCTATTGCATTAAGAACCTATTATGAGGCCGTGCTTCCATCCTTTCAGGCAAAGATCAGCGCGGATATCAGCACGGTGTATGAACACTATTCAAAGGTTAAGAATGTGCAGGAGGATTACACCAAAAGAGAGCTCAGGGATATCATGGACGAGCTTGTACGCACCGGTGTTGTTAATGTGGAGATATTTGACAGGCTCCCTGATGATTCCGCAAACAAGGCCATGCAAAGCCTTGTGGACCTTGCAACCACAAAGCTGACCGAGATCATCTTTGACCAGAAAACAGGGTTTACCGCCATACCTGAAAAGGAAAAGGCAGTGGAATCGGGCCAGATACAGGGCCGCCAGAAAAAGGGGTGGCTGGCGCAATTATTTACAAGCTCGGGTGATCAGAAATACTATACTGATAACCAGTATGTTTTAAAAAAACGCTCTGATATAAACAGGGCGCAGTTCAGCATAAACCTCACCAGAAAGGCGGTAGTAAAGGTGCCTGTAGATACTGCCGGTAATATTTCAGGGCTCTATAAAGAGTTCAAAGACAACCAGGATATGTTCCGTGTTGTAAACCTGGCTGATCCTGCATTCCAGAAGCGTGAACTCTTTTTCAGGATAGACGGCGATTTTTCAGATGTCTTTGAGGACATGATGAACTTTGCCGGTGTTTCTGTTCTTAAAAAATATAAAAACCATGAGGATGCTACAGGTGAACTGATATTCACAAGGGAGGATATCCGTGAAGGGCGCCTTACAAAATCATACACCTATGCACGACTTGGTGAAAAGGATGAGGCATGGCTGAAATATGGTTACAGAACCACTTGGAGCATTAAAGGGCAGAACCAGATAAAAAACCCCGAGGCACCTGACAAATGGCTGGAAAGCACAGACCCCATTGTGACAATAGCGCCTCCCCTGTCACGAACAGACCTTGAACTGGATGGCGACCGGTTTCTGTTTGAAGACAAAGGTATTCGCAGCGCAACGGTTGAAGTAAAATACACTGTATTTAACAAATCAATTGAAAAGCGCCTTGCTGTTATGAGGGTGACAGATGCAGAGTCGGTTTCAAAGAGTGTGCTCTTCCATGACCCTGGAAAGGATCTGTTTTACAGGGTTAACTGGTACCCTTCAAAGGGTGACCAGATAAAAGGGAAATGGCAGAAACTTGATGAGACCTATCTGGTTCTTGTGCCGCCCGGACAATAATACAAGGCAATAACAGGATTCGTACACAGTATATATGATAACAACAGGAGGTTATTATAATGATTAAAAGATATAAAGTAGCATGGATGGCACTGGCATTGATTCTCATCACATCATCTTTCACTTTTTCGGCTGACAGCAAACAGGTGACCCTGATGGCTGATCACATCCGGCAGATCAAGCCGTTAACCATAGCCCCTTCTCTCTCCATCCCTTCAGCGGATGCTGTTAAAGAGGTAGGCGGCATACAATATGGCAGGCATGTGGATATCAAGCTAGCCGATGGAACCACCGTAAGGTGTTTTCCGGCAGCAACAAATGACCCCTTAAAGACAAGCAGCAACTACTATTATCTCCCTGCCAACCCCCGCATCTCAACAGGCCCTGATGGTCTCCCGAAATTTTCCATGATCCGGTTTGTATCAGATAAAGCCAAACAGGCCGGTGGCGCAGAGGGGGCTGTGCTCCATTTTCTGGTTGAATATGGCCTTACCCAGGCACAGCAGCAGGAGACAGTCAGCCTTCTTAAAAAGCAGGTAAAGGGGGCCATACTCAAGGGTGCAGTCCCGCTTGAGGTCGGTGCAGAGGGCAACAGCTTTAATGTGGTATCAGCCATACTTGGTGACAAGGAATTTGCTCCAACGCTCATTACAAGCGGTAAGGCGCCTGTAATGGAGGGGCAGCAGGTGGCGGTTGCAGCAAGGCTAGATGCCTACGGAGCAACCCTTCTTGCAGAGGGGTTCAGCAAGCCCACATCACAGGTATCTGTTACATTTGATCTTAAATATGTGGTTAAACTGCCTGCATATGATGTAACAGTCACTATTGACTATGACAAATATAATGAGATCGAGACCGAGTATACACACGATCGTGAGGCAAAGACCAAACGTTCAAGGTACTGGGACCCAAAATGGTACAATGTATTTAATATAGGAACACGCAAGACAACAACCCTAACTGAAAAGGAGCAGACCCTTGCCCTTGATTTTTTACAGGAAACAGGGGTTGTTAAATTCGATTATATCCAGCATGTGCCTGATAGCGACAAGGAGATAGTTGAGAGCGGACTCCACAAGATCGTGCTGGAGTCATTCTTTGACATGCAGAAGCGCCTTGGAGAACCCACAGAGGATGAACTTGTATCTGATAATGAGACCGAAGACAAGGAGGCAATTGCCGCACGCAGAAAAGAGGCTGCAAAATACAATAAATACTCCTATACTGTCTTTCAGAGAAAGGAGATCAAGCGTAAATCCAAACAGGTGCTGAGTTTAAAAAAGGTAATGGCCAGGTATGAGACCTATTCCATGACCGGCAATGTTGGGGCATGGTACAAGGATTTCAAGGATAACCCCAAACTCGTATCAGAGGTAAACCTGGATGACCCATTCTTCCAGAGGCGCGAGATGCGCTTTGTTATTGATAACGAGGCCTATGACATCTTTAATAACATGGTAAATTATGCCACTGTACAGGTAAGGGTGCCAAGAAAGGATCAGCGCCCCTTTATAGATGAGATCACCATAGACAAGAAATATCTTGAAACCAGCGGACAGACAGCCACCCTTACTTATGCACGCATGGGAGATGATGCACAGACCTATGAATATGCAGTGCAGTGGAGCCTGAGAGGGGGCCATCTATACCCTGCCGAGCCAAAATGGACAAAGGGTGAACTCATGGCTGTGACCCTTGCAGCCCCCATTAAACCCCTTACAGTAGAATATGAAGCAGATCTGAAGGAGCTTGAGGAACTTGGCGTAGCCAGGGTAAGTGTGGAGCTCAAATACAACCAGTTTGGAAAGAGCATTGTGGACAGTAAAAGCGCAGCCCTTTCTCCTGCATCAGGAGAGGCCATCGGTAACAAGGTTATTTACATGGATGCAGGGAGTGACAAACTCAAATACAGGCTCATATATCACCATAAAAAGCTTGGAAAGATAGAACAGGATGAATGGCAGACAGTTGACGGCAACTACATTTACTGCGCGCCTAAAGAGATATTAATTGAAAA
This sequence comes from uncultured Desulfatiglans sp., assembly GCA_964643755.1. Lineage (GTDB taxonomy): Bacteria > Desulfobacterota > DSM-4660 > Desulfatiglandales > HGW-15 > JAAZBV01. The sequence continues at coordinate 18,059 of CAZXUA010000046.1, forward strand.
ATTCAAGGGCGCACTGGGGCTTTAAAATCAGGGCTCTTGAAAGATTTCGTAGAGACAGGTTTAAAACCTGTCTCTAAAAAGCCGGGGTCACCCTTGACATTGGACATGTTTTGCCTGATTCTGTCTACTCTCTTACTTAATGCCCGGTCTTTATTCAGATAATTATCCTTATCGACAAGTATAGCCTTGTACCTGCCATGAAATAAATGTCCGCTTCTGTCTCTTTTTTTATTTATATAGGTTGTGTATGAGCCACAAGGCTTCAGTACCCACTGCCTACGCTTCCGGATTCGGCTTTCCCTACACCGGCAAGACTCGCTTCCGATCGGGCGACAGTCCCTTATCGGATGGGTTTCGAACCCATTAGACTCCTTCAGCGAGTTTCAATAGTGGCTAAATCACCACCTATTCCCACGCTCCAGACTTTCCTGGCACGACAAGATTCAAAATTTACCACTTAAAAAACAAGGTGATGGTTTTAGGACATTGGGACACTGTTAGGTTAGAAAATAAATCATACAAATCTAATACTCTGACAGTGCACTCTTTCATATCAATAATGTAACTCAGCATCAATTTTTTCAGAAATGAATATCTTCAAAAGCGATTGGTAAGGCACATCGCGTTTGTTTGCCAGCACTTTTAACTCTTCAATCATCGATTCAGGCAAGCGCAAAGATATCGATCTGGTTGAAGGTTTCAACTTTGGCAAGATTGTCTCTTTAGCATCTGACCAGTCCAGATATTCGGATGAGTCATGTTGTTGCCAGAAAATTCGTTCTTCTTTTTCATTTTTAAATTTGGGGATTTTCTTTTTCATTTTTTATACCTTTCGATTTCCGAATCGGTCATATCCCGTACAGAAATAATTCTTATTTTATCGCTTCGAACAGTAAACACAGCAAAAAGCAATCGTTCCATATTTTTCCGACCCAGTACATAATATCGATTTTCAAATTGGGAATGTTCACTGTCCCTTTTAACAATCAACGGTTTATTAAAAAAGATTTGCTCACATTCTCCGGTAGAAACGGAGTGCTTTTCCCAATTTTTGGTAAGGTTCCCTTGATCCCATTCGAACCCAGTGCAATTTGATAGTATTTTACTTGGCTTAACCATAGGTTATGTATATCATAGTTATATACGATTGGTCAATGGACTTATTAAACAGAATTGGTGATTCAAAAAGCCTGAAAGCAAAGGATACATTTTTCTTAAGGTATAAGAGAACGAAGTGCCTTATTTACCGATTCAGAATCAGGGAAGTGAATTTTCACGTCGGGATCGAGCATAACAGAGCCATCCTCTTGTTTTAAAAGTAGAGGAGAGCTTATAATTTTTTTCGCATCCTTTCGCGTTCATTCGCGGTTAAAACCTGTGGAGATATGTGAACTGCACAGAAAGCCATTCCCTGTCTTTATAAAGCTGGTCAAATGCTATATCCCGATCAGGTTTTCTCCGATAATTGCTGAAACATGGCCCTGCCACAAATTTGAAAGAGGAGCTGTGCCCCTGTCTTCGCAGCCCCACCCCTGTCTGATATGACTCAAGCGGAGGCGCAGCCGCAACGCTTATAATTGCATTCTCGATTTCACTCGTATCCTCATAGTATCGCCCGAAAATGCTTGCAAACCATACGCCATGCCAGTCCCTTTCCATGACTGCGCTGATCGATTTTGACCTGAAGCCCGGCCTCTCCTTAGACCACCCTCCATTTAACCGCATCACCCAGTTTTCAGCCATAGCATAGTTTAAGCCCCCCTGAAGTGAATACCTTGATTCACGATTCGTAGTATCATCGATCCTGAATTCAGCCATGGTACGCAGGCGGCGCGTAATGACATTTTCAAAGGCAAGATGACCGCTCTTTGTATTATACCTGTCTCTCAGCATTGTAACATGCGCACCCATTTCATAGCCCGGGGAGACAAGATCGTGCTGATAAGATATCCCCGCATCTACATATCCGATATCCGGCATATATTCCCAGCGCATACCTGAAGACATACTGTATCCCTTTGGCCTGGCAATCTTATACCCGTTTACTTCTCCGATGATCTCTTCAAGCACATCAAAAATGTGTCTGTAATATTCATTAAGCCATAAGGCGCGAAAGGTCTGAAAACCGTCATAGAGGCCCGCATCAGCGGTTAGTGTAATATTATTGTCAAGACTGTAACCTGTCTTGAATTGAAATCCTATTCTGTCAGCGGTCAGGGTTTTCTCCCTTCTCTCACCCAGGTATTCGGAAAGGTAATCGGTCTCAATGCGGCGCCATGAAAAGGCAAGGTCTATATCCATTTTCCTGCCCTTATAATAATACCCGACCAGTGTCTCAGACACAGACACATCCGAGGTGCTCAGTGATGATAAATCAAATATACCATCATGTGTGATCTCCTGATCCGCTTTTGAAACAGGTATTGTATCCATATCATGGCCTTTTGATTCCCTTAGACCATTAATAGAGTCTATGATTTTGTAAAGTTTTTCAAGCCTGTCAAAACCTGACTGTTTATAAACCACGGTTGGCGGAAATGCGCCTGACGCTGCCCCTGTAGCATCAATTATGACAATATATGGCAGGGTAAAGCCGCCATAGAGATCCAGCAGCGTGCCGCCGGCATCATTCAGAACCATGCCTATACCGGTATCTTCTATAAATGCGCTGATGTCATCCGGCCTGGCAGTATCGGAATTAATCGATATAACCTGAACCTTTATACCATGAGGATTTCCTGAACGGGCATTATAATACTCCTGAATCCCGGTCTCAATCTCCCATGAGGCGGTCAAACAGCGAGGGCAACCAGGGCTGAAAAATTCAAGGATAACAATCTGCCCATAAAAATCATTCAGGCTCACCTCTTTTTCTGTGCCATGCTCCAGCAGTGTGAATGGATGAGCAACCTCTCCTGCCTTCAATGCCATATCGCCAGCAAAAGTAATAAACAGAATCATTATCAAACATATGTTAATAGGCCTCATTATGGTGTTCCCCCTGCCACACAAGAGCCGCAGTCCCCTGACTGCCCGCCCATAAAGGAGGCCGAACTCGATTCAAACTGGGTAAGCAGTTTATCCTGATAACTGAAGATTGCCGATCCATCAAACTGCATATTGGGCTTGGAAACAAGCCTCAGATCCTTTTTTGTCATGCTGACACATCCGCCCATAAACAGGATGCCACAAATAAGAATCACTACCATAAGGTGCATATTCCAGCGCCTGCCTGCAGCATGTTCCGTGGTTTCAGGTATAGTCAATCTTTCCATTTTCGTTCTCCTGAAATACAGGTAAATGATTTTTTTAACCGCTAAAGACGCTAACAAACACAAACATATATTATTCGTGGCCATCAGCGTTCATTATCGGTTCCACATCTATTATATATCCACATATGCGGCCCTGAAACCTATATCAGGGAATATGAAATCACGTGTTTCACGCACATAGAAGTCCCAGAGCCAGCCAGGGGAATTATCCCACCATGACCCGCCTCTGGCAAGTACACGTTCACCGTAATTTTTAATAAAAAATATCCCGTTACTGGCAAGGTTATCTACAGGAAACAGTCCCAGTTCTTTTAGTAAAATATGTGGAGGGACACTCGCAAGAGTGTCATGAAACATGTTAAAGGTGTAGCCAAAGTCACTTTCAGGAGTCATCTTGCCGGTGTACTGTATATTTTCAATCTTAGTACTGAGCCTGGTTCCGCCCTTCACCATTACAACCTTTTCTGTATCAACACCGGGGTTAACGCCATCATACTTGTATGTATCAGGAGAACCCGATTCAACAATATTACCGTTTGTGTCTATGGCCTTCCAGAGTTTACTGTTGATACCTTCATCCACATTAAGGGCGCTGTTGTTATCAGGGATTATCTGTATTTCTCCATCCATTACCCTTGCCCCTGAAACCCAGTCAAAAACATTGCCGTTAAGATCATTGATACCGAAAGGAGAGCCGTCATGGTTCCAGGTATCAGGCCCTGAGCCTGTAAGGGTCCTTGCAGAAGATGTAACACTTAAAGCATTTTCAGGAGATAGTACGCCCCGTTCATGTGTATTACCATATGCCAACCCCCAGTGTGAGTTTCCATGCGGGATAGAATTGTTTTTCATGCACCAGTGAGAGATGGCACACCATTCCGTATTTGTTAAGAGATGCCAGCCCTTCCCTTTTCTGGAGCATGCCTCTCTTGCATCATCAATGGTTATGGTATGGGCAGGATCACGCCCCGGAAGTGAATAGCCCCTGCCGTTTTCGATCACATTAAGGTATTTGCTGATATAGATATAATCCAGTACCTTGCCATTAACAACAAAGGCAGAACATGGTTTGTCTTCACCGCCAGTAACAACATCAGACCAGTTAAAGCGCGGTATACGCACCATTACAGATGGCAATCCAAGGTCGTCAAAAAGCAGGGTATTACGACTGCCAGATGCTGCTTCAAGTGCGAATTTTGCAGAATCATATTTTGATATATCACAAGGTTCAGGTTCCCTGTAATCTTCACATACCCTTTTTAATCGCCGGTGCAGACGCTGGAAACCCATATCGCATGGTTCACCAACTATGATCTCATAAACCACCTTTGTACCGTCAGATAAAAAGCCGTACTGTTCGCCCTTTGGCAGATTTCCCATTGAATAACCCTCATGTTATTGTGTAACCGCGAATAGACAGTAATAATTTCTTTATTTCTTCTATTTGTATTTATTAGCGTCCATTAGTGGTTCCTATATTTCTTCATTTAAGGTTTTTCTAAGATTAATCACCTGAAAAATCAAGGGAAAAGATTGGAAGATATTCAAGATTAAAAATTAAAAATTAAAGATATGGCCTTTACGGTATGCTTCGTTATTATTTCCCCTGACACCTTTTGAAAAATCATAATTTTCTCTCATATTATTTTCGTGTTGTTCTACATTATTCTTTTTCACAAAATCATAACCGGTTTTGAATCAGAACGGTCTTGACTGGATCATAAAATGAACCTGGTACTTGTCTTCAAGCGTATCCCTGTCTGTTAAAGGGATGCCCAGGTTTAACCTTCCTGTAAAATATTTTGAATATTTTATAAGGAGGCCAATACCTGCGCCTCTTATCCGGCCATCAGCGTTCCCCCTGTTTTTAAATATCTCCCCGTGATCAATAAAAAGAGTGCCTTTTAACCTCCGGTTCAAAAGAGAAGAAAGCCCTCCGCTCCCGGCTGGAACTACAGGAAAGTAAAACTCCAGGTTTGCCATGTATCCCTCATCGCCTATAAGAAA
>CAZXUA010000046.1:23350-26815 GCA_964643755.1 uncultured Desulfatiglans sp.
AGTTGATCCGCCGACCTGGAACTGCTCTGATGAAGGGAGCATATTGCTGCCTGTAATTTGTGTCCTGCCGTTAAATACAAGGAAGGTATTCTCTCCAAGAAGAAGCTGTCTGGAGATCAAAAAGTTGTATTTTAAAAAGCTGACATCTCCTCCCCAGAAGGTTACACCTCTCGTTAGCCTGTGGCTTGTATACCAGCTGCCTCTGCTGTCAAACGACTGAAAATTAAATCCAAGATTAAGGTTTGTTACCCCTGTTGAATACAGGGGCTCACCATCAAAATCGGTGGTAGATTCGGTAAAATGTAACCCGGTAAAGAGGTTCACCCTGAGGGCAGGCTCCACGATAAGCGGATGATTGATATCCGTACCTAGGTCATATGAGTCACCGCTGATATTCAGTGTCTCAAAAGCTCCTGAGATGACCTTTATCTGGTTTTTGTCATATGAAAGAGCCATCCTTGTTCCAAACCTGTTTAAAAGATAACTGTATGACCCTGACCATGCTGTTGTGCTCGAATGCTCAGAAGTAAAGGCGCTTATATTTAACTGATCCGCATAGCCTAAGAGCCCAGGGGCAGTGAACATCATCCCGAGGCGGTATAGACCAACCGTATCTCTTCCCGCATTATCAGAAAACATGGTCAGTTGATATCTCTCAGGCTCCTTTGCCTTTATGATGCAGTCGGTTGTCCCTGCGGTTTCTCCTGCCTTTATTTCCACCCTTGCACTGACATCATTGGTATTGTTCAGATAGAAGATATCTTTTTCCAGTCTGTCTATCCTGATAAGATCCCCGCTTTTTAATGAGATGCGTTTTGTAAAAAATGAATCCTTTATATATTTATTATCCTCTACCGTTATTTTACCTGCATGGCTTTCTATAAGTTTGATCCTGACCACGCCTTTTTCGACTTTTTGTTCGGGGAGCACCGCGCGCGCTGCAATGAACTTTTGAGCTGCGTAAACCTCATTTATCTCCCTCACGGCCTTAAAAAGCTCAGAGATAGTGATATTTCTACCTTCATATCTTTCTGTGATCTCTTTCAGTTTTCCTGCTGATATTATCTCCGAAGGACCTGTTTCTATCCGGCTGATATATATAGTCCGCTCATCATCCTTAATCCCGGTATCTTTCTCTCCCCCGGTTTTATCCTCCACTGAAGTTTTTTTTGAATCGGCATCTCCAGGTTCCCTTAATCTTTTTTCCAGCCGGTAGAAATCAAAGGCATCCTTTGAACCTTCCCGCACAGCACCGGGGTCAACTCCGGATATGTCCTGGGCGTAGAGATCTCCATTATTAATAATCAACAGGGGCAATAACAACAGTAACAGTGGTATTCTCATTTTCTATCAGGCCTCTTACTTATAATCTGCTTCATTTATAAAGCAGGATGCATATTTATCTTTCCAGAATTAAATCATCTTCATCAGAAATGGTATTTTTATCATCTATACCGGACCAGCCCTGACCGTAATCAATGTAACCGCTGAGTGTCATATAGCCGGATAAAGGGATATTTGCCATATTGATAAAAGCATTATCTTCCAGCCTCTTACCTGCGTACCCCGTAACGGAAAGAAGCTTTGGGACCATCCTTGTAATACTGTTTTCAGAACTTGGTCCGTTTATGGTAAAATCATCATCATAGTTAACAATAAAGGAATCTGTTGAGTACCTCCTGTCCCCATCAGGGAAATAGAGGTAAAACCTGTTATTCTCTGAATATAATTGCAGGTCCGTATCTAACAGCGTCCTGTTCACATTGTCCAGAATGACCATGTATGGACCGTTTGTGAAGGCCGCATTCTTGTTGATAGTTGCATTATTTATCAGTAGCCTGCCTGTCGCGTTAATCTCAGCAGTCTCTGCGGAAAGGCGCTCGAAGTTTACACCGTCAGGAGAAAAAGCAGTTATTGCTACACTGTCGGCTGTTTCTGAACTTCCTCCCCCTGCCCTTATGCTTAATGGTCCGGGTCCTGTATGCACAGCATTCAAAACAGTGATATTATCCGCATTAAGGTTAATACCTGCTGATACCATGGCATTGTTAACCAGGAGATTACCGCCTGCTTTTGAGACAGATATATCCGCAGAAGCAGACACAAGGGTATCTAATAAGAGATCTCCATTATTCGCCTTAAGTCCTATATCCCTTGCTGCTGACAGCGTTTCAATATCCGCCCCACCATCCCTGACAAGTATGTCTATCTGTCCTGTGAGGCTTGAGACGAGGTCGGAAATAAAATCTCCTTCATACTCCTCAAGATATATGTCTCCATAGGCAGTCATGTTAAAAACACCATCCGAATCGGCAACAAGCCTTGTATTCCCGAAATCACCTATACTGCCGTAGCTGGATGAAAGTGTGATATTTTTAGCTCTGGTATTTATAATACCATCCGAAGCTGAGTTAATGATAGACCCATCGGCGGCCAGTACAACATCTCCTTCAGAACTTGCCACATGATCAACCCTCATTGTCCCGTCCGTCTCTGCGATATAGATACCCTGTAAAGCATCTGCGTTAAGTATTCCATCAAGTGAATTGACACTCAGATGATTACCGGTAAGCCCGATACCGCCATTAACCGATCTGAGCGTAATATTTAAAGCGGTTATGCCTGCACTCTCTTCGTTAAGGTCAAGAATAGCTCCATCAGCCGTAATAATTGAATCTCCTTTTGTTGTCACATATCCGATTGTGAGATCACCTTCTGTCTCAGTTATGTTGATAAGACCTGTTGCATCGGCATTAAATACCCCCTCCGAATCCATCCTTATTGCCTTTAACGTATTTCCTATGTCATCGGCAGCAGATAAGCGGATGTTTTTTCCTATTACATTTGTTTCATCTTCTGAAGCAGCATTTAAAATAGAGCCGTCAGATGTCAGCACAACATCTCCTTCAGCACTTTCCACACGATCAACATTCATTGCCCCGTCAGTTTCTGTGATGTAGATACCCTGCAGGGCCTCTGCATTAAGAGCGCCTCCAAGTGTGTTAATGCGGACAGAACCGTCTATGTTTCCTATACTGCCATCAGCAGATGAAAGGATGATATTTTTCCCTGTCAGATTTGCCCCATCATCTGAGGCAGCTTTAATAATTGATCCTCCTGATGAGAGAGTTATATCTCCCTCAATGCTTGTGATGCGATTAATTCGCATGGTTCCGTCACTCTCATTAAGATATATCCCTTGAAATGCCTCTGCATTCAATATCCCGTCAAGTGAATCAACTGCTATTACATTGCTACCATGCCCTATTCCTCCATTTTCTGATATAAGGGTAATATTAGCAGCAGTTATGCTGGTACAGCTTCCGGAAAGATCGAGGATAGACCCGTCTGCACCGATTATCGCATTTTCTTTAGCGGTTACATTATCTATTATCAGGTCACCTTCTGTTTCAAAAAGGCTGACAAGGCCAGCCGCATCTACATGGAGCAGGCCATCCCGGGTAT
>CAZXUA010000047.1:0-26781 GCA_964643755.1 uncultured Desulfatiglans sp.
ACAGGGTGATGACCCGGCCACTATTTTCGCTATGTACCTGCTTGAGTATATCCTGCTCGGTATGCCCGGTTCCCCATTAAGAAAGGCTCTTATTGAGTCAGGGCTTGGTGAAGACCTTGCAGGTGTGGGTCTTGAGAGCGATCTAATCCAACCCTATTTTTCCACAGGGCTCAAGGGTATAGCCCCTGAAAATATTGACCGGGCACAGAACCTGATAATCCAAACACTGAGATATCTTGCCGCAAATGGTATTAACAGAAATGATATTGAGGCTGCTCTTAATATTATTGAGTTTGCATTCAGGGAGAATAATACAGGGAGTTATCCAAGAGGGCTTGTGCTGATGCTGAGGGCGCTTAATTCATGGCTTTATGATCTTGACCCCCTGGCGCTTGTTGCCTTTGAAAGGCCATTAAGCGCTATAAAATCGGCCATAAAGGATCATCCCCGCTACTTTGAAGGGCTTATAGAAAGATATCTGCTTAATAATCCTCACAGGACAACCGTTATCTTAAGGCCTGAAAAGGGCCTTATCGAAAAAGAGAAAGATGCGCAGGAAAAGATCCTTGCTGAATATCTGGGCAAACTTAATGACTCTGAGATCAAGAGCATTAAAGAAGAGACGCGTATTTTAAAAGGGCTTCAGGAAAAGGCTGATACCCCTGAAAAGCTTGCCACTATCCCTGTTCTTAAACTCTCTGATATGGAAAGAGAGAACAGGATCTTCCCATGTGAAGAGTCAGAAGAGGACGGGGCAATGGTCATGTTTCATGATCTTTTTACCAACGGCATAGTTTATGTTGATCTTGGGTTAAACCTCCATCTACTCCCTCAGAGATTTCTACCCTATTCACATCTCTTTGGAAGGGCGCTTCTGGAGATGGGCACCAGTAAGGAAGATTATATTTCTCTTTCACAGCGTATAAGCAGAAAGAGCGGTGGCATAAGGCCGGTATTTCACACATCCGTAAAAAAAGGGGCGACCGGGAGTGGTGCATATATGTTCCTGCGCGGTAAGGCTATGAAATCAAATATTACCGAACTCCTTAATATCTTTCGTGATATCTTGTTAGATGTTAAACTGGATAATATTGAGAGGTTTAAACAGATCGTGCTTAAGGCAAAGGCCAGGGAGGAGCAAAAGGTGATCTCTTCAGGACACCAGATAGCAAGCCTGAGGCTAAAGGCCAATTTCAATGAGGCAGACTGGGCAGCAGAGCAGATGCATGGTATCAGTTACCTCTTTTTTTTAAGGGAACTCATAAACAGGATTGAATCGGACTGGCAGGGTGTGCTTTATGACCTTGAAGAGTTCCGAAGACTCCTGGTAAATAGAAATCATTTGACTGTCAACATCACGACAAACCGCGATATCTGGCAGGAGATAAATACTGACACAATTACCTTTATAAAAAATTTTCCAGAACAAGATATCCCTGAACAAAAATGGGAGCGTAGAAATTTCCCTGATAGTGAGGCGATAATTATCCCATCCCAGGTGAACTATGTTGCAAAGGGCACCAATATCTTCACTTACGGGTATAAACCCGGTGGCTCAGTTCATGTGATAACCAGATTTTTAAGAACATCCAGGTTATGGGAAGAGGTGAGGGTAAAGGGTGGCGCATACGGTGTCTATTGCACCTTTGACAGGCTTTCAGGCATGCTGAACTTCTTATCATACCGCGATCCCAATATTATGAAAACTATAGAGGCATTTGATGATACAGCCGATTTTATGAGGATGCTTGATATAAGTCAGAGCGAACTTGAGAAATCAATTATCGGTACTATTGGTAATATGGACAGCTACCTGCTCCCTGATGCAAAGGGCTATATCTCTATGCTTCGTCATCTATCCGGTGAAACAGATGATGAGAGGCAGAGAATCAGGGATGAAATTTTAAGCACCGGGAAAAACGATTTCAGGGCCTTTTCAGAATTCCTTAATATCGTTAAAGATAAAGGGATAGTAAAGATAGCAGGCTCTGAGGCTGCTGTTACTTATGCTATGAAAGAGAGGCCGGGCTGGCTTGATCTTGTAAGGGTTCTTTAGGAAACAGGGAGACTATTGTTTTGCCATAAATTTTATATCTTTGTGTTTATCCCTATATTAATTTATAATTCATTTCCTGTAAAAACAGGGTATGACCTGATATTACCTGTATTGGCTTTAATTGTATTGAAATGTTTAGGGGCATCAGGATATGAAGCTTAAAAGCATTGGTATTATATTTAAATCACTGAATGATGCTGGTGTAAAATATTTGCTGGCCGGTGGGCTTGCTGTTGTTGCACATGGATATGTTCGTTTTACAGCAGATGTAGATATAATACTTGGAATGGATGAGCGAAACCTGATGAGTGCTATGAAGGTATTTGATTCTCTGGGGTACAAACCCAGGGCTCCAGTGAAGTTAGATGATTTTGTTGATACAGAGAAACGATTTGAATGGATTTCCAAAAAAGGCTTAACAGTCTTTTCCCTCTGGAACCCTGATGAACCTGCCACTGAAGTAGATATTTTTGTTGAACCTCCGATAGATTTTGATAAGGCCTATTCTGCTGGTGTGAATTGTAATATTGTTAATGAAATTTATGTAAAAGTCTTAAGCCTGAATGATTTAATGTTTACTAAAAGAAAGGCTGGTCGCCAGAAAGATTTGGACGATATTGTTAATTTAGCCATTATCAATGAGGAGAAAATGAATGATTGATAAAGTTATATCTCAGGAACAGATATGGGAAAAAGGCTGGGATGGACATGAAAAGGCACAGCTCAAGAGGATGGCCAGGTTGTCTTTTCAGGAAAAAATAAAATGGCTTGAGGAGGCTCAGGAGATTTTGATAAATGGCCTAGAGATAGAAATTAGAAAAGAGGATAGAGTAAATAGCAAATAGAAAAGAGAAAAGAGAAAACAGGGAATAGGCACAGACCGGTTTTTACTCTTTTCTCTATTCTACACCCCCTCCCTCATCTCAACCCCCTGATAAACTCCCCAACAGCATCAATGCCTGATTCTTCCATTACCCTGATGGACTGTGTCCCGATCACAGAAATATCGGCCTTCCCCTTTAAAAAATCCACATCTTCCTTATGCTTTATGCCAAAGCCTACTGCGATGGGTAGTGATGTAGCCTTCCTGCATCGTTTAATATATTCTGACAATTCATCTGAAAAATTTGTATCCTTCCCTGTGACCCCTTTTCTCGCAGCGCAATAGATGAACCCTTTTGCATAGGAACCGAGATATCTCATCCTTTCATCTGTTGTTGTAGGAGAAAAGATAAGGATAGGTTCAAGGTTTTTATTGTTTATTGCAGTTAAAAATTCTGCTCCCTCCTCCGGAGGGAGATCCGGGATAATGGTGCCCATAAGATTATTCGCGGCCATCCTGCTTGTAAATTTATCAATACCATGCATGTATGGCACGTTATAATAGGTCATTATCAGAAAAGGTATATCAAAGGCCCTTGCGGCCTTACCTGCAAGTTCCATGCATGCCTCAACAGTTGTGCCGTTATCAATGGCATGCTGATTTGCCTTTACTATCACAGGGCCGTCAGCAGTAGGCTCGGAAAAGGGTATCTGAAGCTCCATGATATCAACACCGGCTTTCACCATAGCTTCTATTATCCTGAAACTCGCATCAAGAGAGGGGTAGCCAAGTACAATATGCGTCATGAGCAGTATCTCTTTTTTACTCAGTTGTTCTTTTATATATTTTTCAAGCGACATAATTTCCCGCCTTTTTCTTGATAAATTTCAGCCATTCAGGATCATTAAATGCATCAGCCACAGTGAATATGTCCTTGTCACCTCTACCTGACTGGTTGATGATAATAACATCATCCCTGTTTAATGATGATGCCTCTTTATATGCCTGGGCAAATGCATGGGATGATTCAAGGGCAGGGATAAGGCCTTCCTTTCTTAGTGTCAGCGTGAATGCATCCAGCACCTCTTTGTCAGTTGCTGCCTCAAACCTCACCCTTCCTTTTTCCTTCAAGTCGGCCAGTATTGGTGATACTCCCACATAATCAAGCCCTGCTGAGACACTGTGTGTCTCTTTCATCTGACCATCTTTGTTTTGCAGGAAATAGGTCTTGTATCCCTGTGCTATGCCCGGTGAACCATCTTTACTTGCGAGCCTTGATGCATGCATGCCAGAATCAATGCCTTTACCCCCTGCCTCTACGCCAACAAGCTCCACAGGATCATCTAAAAAGCCGCTGAATATGCCGAGTGCATTTGAGCCTCCGCCAACGCAGGCGTATACACGCTTTGGAAGTTTTCCTGCTATTTCCATTACCTGCTTTCTTGCCTCTTTACCGATGATGGACTGGAAATACATCACCATTTCAGGGAACGGGTGTGCCCCGCAGGCTGTGCCCAGCACATAATGGGTATTATCCATATTTGCTGACCAGTCCCTGAATGCCTCATTGATGGCGTCCTTAAGTATCCTTGTCCCGTCTGTTACAGGGACGACTGTCGCACCCAGCCGCTCCATCCAGAATACATTTGGCCTCTGCCTTTCAACATCCTTTTCTCCCATGTAGATGGTGCATTCAAAACCGAATTTTGCCGCCATTGTTGCTGTGGCCACACCATGCTGGCCTGCGCCGGTCTCTGCAATTACACGGGTTTTGCCCATCCTTTTAACCAGAAGCCCCTGCCCCATAACATTGTTTGCCTTATGTGCGCCTGTATGGTTCAGGTCTTCCCTTTTGATATAAATCCTGGCCCCTCCCAAATGGCTTGTAAGATTTTCCGCATAGGTAAGTGGTGTTGGCCTGCATGAATAGCTGGACATAATATCCCTGTATTCATTCCAGAATTGGGGGTCTCTCTTTGCCTCTTCGAATGCCTTTACAAGCTGCTCAAAGGTTGAGACCAGTATCTCAGGGATATACGCACCGCCAAATTTCCCATAATATTTTGTTGTGATCATTTAAAAGCCCCCTGAAAACAGGAAAACGTAAATAGTAGATAGAAAACAGAAAATAGGAAATAGAATAGAGGGAATAGAAAATAGAATATAGGAAAATTATCAAAATCTTTCCCTTTTACTGTTTCCATTTGCCTATTTCTCCTGTTCTTTAGATTTATTCTTTAAAAATCGAATATATCCATCAATAACTTTGATAGCATAGGTGGATATATTATATGCTTTATCATATTCTTCTTTGTTAATGTAATTATTATCAAGACATGTGATTAAATGGTCCTGAGCTTCATACATGGATCCTCGACTGATTCTACAGAACTGGTTGTTTTCCTGATAATGAAAACGGCCATAACCCTTTGCAATATTCGCTGTGCACGAAACAGCACTTCTCATCATCTGGGAAGTCAGGCTGTATTTTTCTTCGGGCGGTAATAACTTTACTATTTTATATAATGCTATGCGAAGCTCCTTTGCCAATTTCCATGCTTCAATATCAGTGAAATGTTTGATTGGTCCATACATCTCTTTACTCTTTCCTATTCTCTATATTCTCTTTTCTTTAATATCTCTTTTCTGTTTTCTAATTTCTCTCTCCCTATATTTTGAAACAGCTCCTTCATAAGCTCATGGTCTTTTATGCCCGGGCTTTTCTCGATCCCGCTGTTTATATCAACCCCGTATGGTTTGATCTTTTTAATGGCCTCTTCTATGTTTGAAGGGGTAAGCCCGCCTGCAAGGATCACAGGGATACAAAGGGTTTTGATCTCTAATGCCTCATCCCAGTTAAAGGGCTTTCCTGTTCCGCCTGCCGCTTTTTCAGAATAGGTATCAAGCAGGAGCGCTTTTACCTTCCCCTTATATTCGCCTGTCTGTGATATATCAGCGTCATCTTTTACCCTTATCGCCTTAATTGTCCTGGGCATAAGGCTTTCGCACATCTCAGGTGTCTCATCTCCATGGAGTTGAATAATATCAAGCCCGCAATAATTTGTGATATCTCTTATTTTATCAATATCTTCATTTACAAATACACCCACACTTTTTATAAATGGTGGCAGTCTCTTCATTATTTCTGATGCTATGGCCGGTTCAATTTTCCTGGGGCTCGCTTGAGCAAATATAAATCCCAGTGCATCCGCACCAAGGCTTGCTGCCATTGCAGCATCATCATAATTCGTAATTCCGCATATCTTTACTTTCACCATAATTTTCCCGATTTCTATTTTCTATTTCCTAATTTCTCCTTCCTGATTATTCCCTCTGCCTGCCTTAACAAATTCCTTTAACATTTTGCCAGGGTCTCCGCTTGACATGAGGGCAGATCCAACAAGTACGGCATTTATTCCTTTGCCCTTAAGCTCCCTGATGTGGTCACCACTCTCTATCCCGCTCTCGCTAACCAGTATACAATCTTTGGGCACATGTTTTATAAGTTCCACTGTCGTATTGATATCAACATGAAAGGTGTCAAGATCACGGTTATTTATTCCTATAATCTCAGCGCCGCATTTAAGTGCCATATCAAGGTCATTTCTGTCATGTACCTCTGTAAGGGCAGCAAGTTCAAGCTCCTCTGATAATTGCATAAGCTCTCTGAGCTGGCTTTCTGTAAGTATCCGGGCAATTAATAGAATTGCATCAGCCCCGTAAAGCACTGCCTCCCTCACCTGTATTTCATCAATTATAAAATCTTTTCTCAACATGGGGAGGGTAACCGCATTCTTTACAATAGGGAGCTTTTTTATCTCGCCATTAAAAAAGAGCTTATCAGTCAGAAAGGATATTGCCGCTGCACCTGCCTTTTCATATGCAAGCCCTATCTCAGCAGGGTTACCGGCCTTACGTATAGTGCCTGCAGAGGGTGATGCAAACTTGATCTCAGCAATAAGGTTGATCCTGTTCGGGGTGGAAATCGCCTTTTTAAAATCTCTTAAAGGGGGGATGTTGATATCAGGTTGAGATATGCCCTCTTTTTTAAGTAAGGCTATCTCTTTGTGTTTCTGCTCTATTATTTCCTTTAATTTTTGATGCATTGTTCATCTCATATTAATAATTTAACCGCTAAGACGCAAAGATCGCAAGGTTTTGATTTAGCTTTGAAAACATAATAATAGATTTTCTTAGCGCCCTTAGCGTCTTTGCGGTTAAATTTTATAAGTTATTCGTAAACCTGATCAACTCATCCAGTTTTGCCTTTGCCTTGCCTGAATCTATTATCTTTTCACCGAGCAATACACCTTCTTTAAAATCCTTTGCATAGCCTGCTGCAACAAATGCGGCAGAGGCATTAAAAAGTACCATCTCCCTTTTCGGCCCCTTTATGCCATCAAGTATATCATTAATAATGCGGGCATTATATGAGGCATCACCCCCCTCAATATCCTTTATATCAGCCCGTTTTAAACCGGCCTCTTCAGGGGTGATTTCAAAGGTGTTTATTTTACCATCCCTGACATGAGATACTTTTGTAAAGCCGCATATGCTGATCTCATCAAGGTTTCCTTCACCGCACACAACAAATGCCTCTTTTACCCCGAGCCTGTTAATCACCATTGCGATCTTTTCAGTCAGGTTCATGTTGTATACACCGAGTAAAAGCACTGTTGCCCCTGCAGGGTTGGTAAGGGGGCCTAAGAGATTAAATACACTCCTTATGCCGATCTCCTTTCTGGGTCCTGCCGCATGTTTCATTGCCCCATGGAACAGGGGCGCAAATAGAAATCCAATGCCGGTTTCATTGATGCATCGTTCTACATCCGTGCCCTTTATATTCAGGTTTACCCCAAGGCATTCAAGCACATCGGCAGCGCCGCACCTGCTTGATACAGCCCTGTTGCCGTGCTTTGCGACTGTGATGCCTGCACCTGCTGTTACAAATGCAGTAGCGGTAGAGACATTAAATGATCTGGCGCCATCGCCGCCTGTACCGACAACATCAAGTATTATCCCATCTCTGGCCATTAGTGCCGATATATTAACCTTTGTCGACTTTTGTCTCATCACCTTTGCTGCGCCTGTTATCTCATCAACCGTCTCACCCTTTATCCTAAGGGCAGTAATAAAGGCGCCGATCTGTGCAGGGGTTGCATCACCGGACATGATCTCATCCATTGCCATTTCCATCTCTGGTTCAGTAAGGCTGATACCCTCTACAAGCTTTGCTATGGTCTCTCGTATCATTATTTACCCCCGAAGTTTAAGAAATTACTCAAAAGCAGGTTCCCTGCATCTGTCAGTATTGATTCAGGGTGAAACTGTACGCCGTTAACAGGATGCTCTTTGTGTCTTAATCCCATTATCTCACCTTCATCTGTCCAGGCGCTTATTTCAAAACATGCGGGCAGGGTTTTTCTCTCCACCAGAAGGGAATGGTATCTCACCGCCTCAAATGGGTTTGGTAATCCACTGAATATCCCTTCCCCATCATGATGAATCATGGATGTCTTTCCATGCATGATCCTATCCGCCCTGATTACAATCCCGCCATATGCCTCCCCTATGGCCTGGTGGCCAAGGCATACCCCGAGTGTAGGTATCCTTTTGCCAAACTCCTTTATGGCCTTTATCGAGATGCCTGCCTTTGCAGGGGTGCATGGCCCTGGGGAGATCATCAGCCTCTCTGGTGAGAGTAAGTTTATTTCAGGGATATCTATCTCATCATTCCTGTACACCTTGACCTCCTGTCCCATGGGCTCTATCAGTTGGACAAGGTTATATGTAAAGCTGTCGTAGTTATCTATGAGGAGTATCATCTTTCCTTTACCCTTTCTATTGCATTAAATGTTGCGCTCGCCTTTCTTATTGTTTCCCTGTATTCCTCTGCAGGGTCTGAGTCTGCCACTATGCCTGCGCCTGCCTGTATTGAGAGCCTGCTGCCTGAAATGGTAATAGTTCTGATTGTGATGCAGAAATCCATATTGCCATTGAACCCAAAGTATCCCACTGCGCCTGCATAGGGGCCTCTCTGGCCCGGTTCAAGCTCGCTTATTATCTCCATTGCCCTTATCTTGGGCGCCCCGCTTACTGTGCCAGCCGGAAATGATGATATGAAGAGGTCAAAGCAATCCCTGTCATCTCTCAGCGTGCCCTCTACCCGTGAGACAATATGCATTACATGGGAGTAACGTTCTATCTCCATCAATCTTGGCACACTTACAGACCCGGGGGCAGCGACCTTTCCTGCATCATTTCTGCCAAGGTCAACCAGCATGATGTGCTCTGCCCTCTCCTTTGGGTCAGCCATAAGCTCTTTTTCAAGTTTGAGGTCTTCCTCATCTGTTGCCCCGCGCGGCCTGGTACCTGCTATTGGCCTCAACTCTATCTTGCCATCGGTCAGCCTTACAAGGATTTCAGGCGAGGCCCCAATGAATTTGATATCCCCGAAATTAAGATAAAACATGTATGGCGAAGGGTTGACGCTCCTTAACTGGCGGTAGAGCTGAAAATCCTCACCCTCTATCTCTCCTGTAAACTGCTGTGAAATAACAACCTGGATAACATCCCCTGCTACAATATATTCCTTGGCCTTTCTTACTGCCTCCTCAAATGCCTCTTTTTTAAAATTTGATTTGAGTTCTGATATTCTAACCCCCTTATCGCTATCGCAGACCGGTTTATTTAATCTGGCGATAGTCTCATCAACCTCGTTACATGCCCTTTTATAACACCCCTCCATGTCGCAACCATCTTCTATACAGGCAAAGGAGATCACCTTCATCATGTGGGTAAGGTGATCAAATACGATCAGGTTCTGGCTGGCTGTAAAAATCGATTCCGGAAGCCCTCTATCCAGGGGTTCTATATCCGGCAGCCGTTCCCATTTTCGTATAAGGTCATAATTGACATACCCTACAAGCCCCCCCTGGAATGGAGGAAGATCAGCGCTCATGACAGGCTTATATCTGCGGGATATATCCTTAAGCACATCAAAGGGGTTTTTTACATCAGTGATGACCTCTTTTTCTTCCCCCTTATGTATCTCCACACTGTTTTCACAGGAGAGTATACTTATAAAGGGTTTAAAACCGATAAAGCTGTACCTGCCCCATCTGCTGCCGCCGTCAGCGCTTTCCAGAAGGTATGAAAATGAGCTGTCACGGAGTTTAAGATATGTTGACACAGGGGTCTCAATATCCGCTAGCAGTTCCTGATATACAGGTATCAGGTTGCCATGCCTTGTCATCTCTTTAAAGTCACTGAATGAAGGTTTCTTTTTCAATTGCTGCTCCTGAAATAAAAAAGGCCGTGAGTTTAAAACCCACGGCCTGTAATATTTTTACCGCGGGCCTAAAGGTAGTGCCCCCGGTTATTAAAAAGATTATACTGGCAGGCACTCCTTACCGTTAGAGGTCCGCCACCACCAGTTAATGTTCGTGATATTTAAAAGTTCTCTGCACATGGATTTGTAAAATATTAGCCGGGTAAATATTTGTCAAGAAATTTTTAGTCTTGACAATAAAAATTAAGTTCTCATATAATTTGAGCAACTTTATAAATGGACTGATGATACTATGAAATATAGAGATACATGGCAGGTTTTTTTCTTTTTCTTTTTTGGCACAAGAGGGCTGCCCATGGTTTAGTGTCTCTGTTTTCTGATTTTAAGGCCGTGGGTAAAGACTCACGGCCTTTTTTTTTGAGGTATGGTGAAAATGAATATAGTCCTTATCGGATACCGCTGTTCTGGAAAGACATCTGTCGGGAAGCTGATAGCCCATAAACTTGGCAGAAGGTTTGTGGATACGGATGATCTGATTATTCAAAAATCGGGTTGCAGCATCAATGAAATGGTTAAGAAAAAGGGGTGGCCCTATTTCCGGGATATGGAGAAATCTGTTATTAAGGAGATATCAACTGAAGATAACCTTGTTATAGCAACAGGGGGAGGTGTGGTAACAAGTGAGAGTAATATGGGAAATCTGAAGGCCAATGGTTTTATAGTATGGCTTGATGCAGATATAGATAGTATAAAAAGGCGACTTAAGGGGGATAACAACTCACAAGAAAGCCGCCCTTCACTCACCGGTGATAATCCGGTTGATGAAGTCTCCGGGGTTATGGAAAAGAGAATGCCCCTTTATATGAAGGCCTGTAATATGAAAGTTGATACAAGTAAAATGAATATCAATGATATTACAGATATGGTAATTGAAAGGGTGAAAATAGAAAAGAGGAAATAGGAAAGAGTAGTCAGAAGTCAGAAGACAGAAGACAGAAGACAGAAGTAGGAAGGCAGGAATCAGAAGACAGAAGAAGGAAGGGAGTAGGCAGGAGAAAAAATGGCAGGCAATTCATTTGGAGAGATATTCAGGATCACCACCTTTGGGGAATCTCATGGTAAAGGGATAGGTGTAGTTGTTGACGGGTGCCCTCCTTGTATAATGCTGAAAAAGGCGGATTTTGATCATGAGATGGCAAGGAGAAGACCGGGATCAGGTGAGTTTGATACACCCAGAAAAGAGGTTGACGATGTAGAGATCCTCTCGGGTCTCTTTGAAGAGGTTACAACCGGTGCGTCTATTGCACTTTTTATAAAAAACAGGGATGCAAGAAGTAAATCTTATGATTACATGAAAAACCTGTTCAGGCCAGGTCATGGCGATTATACCTATCACATGAAATACGGCCATTATGATTACAGGGGTGCAGGAAGATATTCAGCCCGGGAGACTGCTGCAAGGGTGGCGGCAGGTGTAATAGCAGGTAAGATCATCTCACAGGCTGGCATAAAGGTGACTGCCTATACTGTTGAACTGGGCGGGATAGGCATAGAGACAAGGGACCTTTCAGTTATAGGAAACAATCCCCTATGCTGCCCTGATATGAAAAGATTTAAAGAGATGGAGAAGGCACTTTCTGAGGCAAAGGCAATGGGCGATTCCCTTGGCGGAATTATAGAGGTGCTGGTAAAAGGGTGCCCGGCGGGCCTGGGTGAACCGGTCTTTGATAAACTCTCCGCTGACCTTGCCAAGGCGGTTATGTCTATAGGGGCAATCAAGGGCATTGAAATAGGCGCCGGGTTTGAGGCTGCAAGGCTTAAGGGGTCTCAGAACAATGATCCCCTTACTCCTGATGGATTCAGATCAAACAATGCAGGGGGGATACTGGCAGGCATATCAGATGGTGATGATATAATACTCAGGGCAGCAGTGAAGCCTATCCCATCCATTAGCCTTGAACAGGATACAGTTGATAAAGGGGGCAATCCTGAAAAAGTGAAGGCCTCAGGCAGATTTGATGTGACAGCCATTCCAAGGGTTATCCCGGTTATTGAGGCAATGGTTAAGATAACGCTTGCTGATCATCTTCTCCGCAACATGATCACTGAAAACTATAGAAAATTGCAGGACACAAATATTGAAAATGATAAAAAGTGAACCCTCATATGTCTGCTATCTTGGCCCAGAGGCAACATTTACCCATCAGGCAGCCACAATGTTTTATGGCGGCAATACTGTTCTGAAGCATGCAGAAACCATTGAAGATCTCTTTCAGATGGTGGTGAGTGGAGAATGTGAACATGGTGTTGTGCCTATTGAAAACTCTATTGAGGGCACAGTAAACATTACGCAGGATCTTTTATATAAATATGAGGTTAATATATGTGCCGAATATTACATGCGGATCAGGCAGAATCTTTTAAGCAGAGAAAAGGGGATTCATGATATTAAAAAGGTCTATTCGCATCAGCAGGCGATTGCCCAGTGCAGGTCATGGCTAAGGGCAAATCTGCCCGGGGTGCAGGTGAATGAAGTGACAAGTACAGCTCTGGCCGCAAGGATGGTAAAAGATGAACCCTGTACAGCAGCGGTAGGGAGCAGTTTTGCGGCTGAGAGATATGGTCTTAATATCCTTTGTGAAGGGATAGAGGATGATAAAAAAAATATTACAAGGTTCTTTGTTATAGGAAAAGATACCCCGGTTTCTACAGGCGATGACAAGACATCTATACTCTTTTTTCTGCTACACAGGCCGGGCGCACTTTATAAATGCCTTTCTGTGCTTGCTGAATTGGATGTGAATATGACCAGGATAGAGTCAAGACCTGCAAAGACCTTAAAATGGGAATACCTCTTTTTTGTGGATATTGAAGGCCACAGGGATGACAAAAAGATAGATCATGCCCTGCGTGAAATGGAAAAGCATTGTGTGTTTTTAAAAATCCTGGGCTCTTATCCGCGCGGCGATATGCCCGACTTATAAAAAGGGATGGATGAAATGAAAAATCTAAAATTAACTACAATAAAGGCAAAGGATCAAGCAAGAACCCTTATCAAGGTCAGGGATGTAACGATCGGCGAAGGGTTCACTGTTATTGCAGGCCCATGCAGCATTGAGAGCGAGGAGCAGGCAGTTGAGACAGCAATAAGGGTAAAGGAGGCAGGCGCTGATATCTTAAGGGGCGGTGCCTTCAAGCCCAGGACATCTCCATACGCATTCCAGGGCTTAGGGATCAAGGGCCTTCAGATACTTGAAAAGGCCGGCAAGGAATCAGGCCTCCCGGTTGTGACAGAGGTACTTGATCCCAGGGATGTGTCATGGGTGTGCGAGTATGTGGATATTCTTCAGGTAGGTACAAGGAACATGCAGAATTTTTCCTTATTAAAAGAAATTGGAAAGGCCGGTAAACCGGTACTTCTTAAAAGGGGCATGTTTTCTACCCTGAGCGAATGGCTCAGTTGCGCTGAATATGTGCTTGCAGAGGGAAACCCGAATGTAATCTTATGTGAGAGGGGTATAAGGACATTTGAGTCATACACCAGAAACACCCTTGACCTTGCGATTGTACCTTCCATTAAGGAGGTGTCACACCTGCCTGTTATTGTAGACCCTTCACATGGTACAGGAAGATTAAGTCTTGTGGAGAGGATGTGTCTGGCTTCAGTTGCTGCCGGGGCAGATGGCATAATGGTTGAGGTGCACCGCAACCCTGCTGAGGCGCTCTGTGATGGCGATCAGAGCCTTTCACCTCCAATGTTTTCAAGTATGATGAAAAAGGTCAGGAAATTACAGGGTTGCATGACCGATATAAATAACATTTGATATGGGGCAAATGATGGAACTAAAAGATATCAGAAAAAAGATAGACCTTCTTGACTCAAGGATATTAAGGATACTCAATTACCGCATGGAGCTTGCCCTCATGGCAAAAAAACTAAAGACCACCATTGAGGATAAAGAGAGAGAAAAAGAGATCATAGAAAGGATCAGGCTTAACTCAACAGGGCTCATAAATTCCGAGTTTGTTGAGAAGGTTTACACAGAGATAATAAGGGAGAGCAAGGCCCTTCAGCAGAGGGATTACAGATTAATAGGCTTTCAGGGCGAGCACGGGGCATATGGTGAGGTTGCTTTAAGGGCATGGGACAGTGAATGGGTCTCTGTACCCTGCGAAAACTATTCAGCGGTTTTTGAAGGCATTAAAAAGGGATTGTTAGATTATGGCATCGTTGCGGTTGAAAACACCCTTGGCGGGGTGGTTGGCGAGGTGAATGAGCTTCTGGTTAATGCTGATCTCTATGTTGTGGGGGCAGTGGAGCTGCCGGTTTACCTCTGTCTTCTGACTCTTCCCGGAACAGACCACCGTGATATAAGGAGCGTGTACTCAAGTTCGCAGGCACTAGGGCAGTGCCGTAAATTTCTTGAAAGGAATCATCTTGAGGCGATCCAGTATTATGATTCAGCGGGTGCAGCAAAGATGCTTGCGGAGGAGACACCAAAATCATCTGCAGTTATTGCAAGCAGACTGGCCGCTGAGATATATGACCTTGAGATCATTAAAGAGGATATAGATGACTTTGAAAGGAACATGACCAGGTTTCTTATCCTCTCGGCAAAGGAGAATGTCGCAGATGGTGATAAATGCTCCATACTTTTTTCAACGGCCCATCGTGCGGGCACCCTGTTTAGTGTGCTTGAGATTTTTGCAAAACATGGCATCAACCTGACGCGTATCGGTTCGATCCAGAGCGGCGCCGGCAATTACACCTTTTTTCTTGATTTTATAGGCTCAAACAGGGATGAAAAGGTTGTTATTGCAATGGATCAGATCAAAGAGGTTACTACCAATCTGCGGTTTATGGGCTGCTATAAAGAGATTAAGATCGGTTAATAGCTTGGATAAGGAATATTCAATTGCTCTGTGTCCCGATAATTGCGCATGATACCGGAAGCGCCCTGAAAAAGATATCTGAGGCAAAGGCTTATGCTGATGTGCTTGAGCTAAGGCTTGATCTCATGGACTCCTTTGACCTGCATGAGACGATATCAGCGGCAGAAAGACCGGTTATTGTAACCTATCGATCGGTAAAAGAAGGAGGTCGGGGCAGCAACGACTCCTTAACGATAGTGAGTTACCTCAAAAGTGCCGCTGATGAGAATGCGGCCTATATTGATGTGGAATTGAGCATGCCTTTTGAGTTGCGTGATGAGATTATAAAAAACAGGAAAAAGAGCCGAATTATTCTATCCACACATATGATGGAATATACACCCCCGGAAGGTGATTTATTATTTCTTCTTGATGAAAGTATCAGAGTCGGTGGTGACATAGTAAAGATAGTCACCATGGCCAGGAGCATTGAAGATAATTTGAGGGTGCTGGAACTTATCTCAGAAGCAAAAAAAAGAAAGATAGATTTGATTGCGTTTTGTATGGGGCCTCTAGGGCGTATGAGCCGGGTATTCAGCCCTCTTATGGGAGGGTATTTAACCTTTGCCTCTCTTGAAGAGGGTGAAGAGTCAGCGGCTGGACAGATCCCGGTTCAGGAGATGAAACGATTACTGGAGTTTTTTAAAATTTAAAATGATCATCACAGAGACGCAGAGAACACAAAGATTTTCTCTGCGCTCTTTGCGTCTTGAATGAGCTTTAGCGAATGGGCGGTGAAATAATTGAATTTTAAGATCGATCAATATACCGAACTATA
Organism: uncultured Desulfatiglans sp.; assembly: GCA_964643755.1. GTDB lineage: Bacteria > Desulfobacterota > DSM-4660 > Desulfatiglandales > HGW-15 > JAAZBV01. Next base: position 15,881 of record CAZXUA010000047.1, read on the forward strand.
CGGGGTTATAGGAAACCCTGTCAGGCACTCCCTTGGCCCTTTAATGCATAATGCGGCCTTCTCTCATAAAGGTGTAAATGCCGTTTATATTGCGTTTGAATCAAATGATATTAAAGGCGCTATCAAGGGGATGCGCAGCCTGGGTATAAAGGGTATGAGTGTAACAATACCCTATAAGTCATCAGTCATGCCATTTCTGGATGAGATTGATCCCCTTGCAAGAGAGATAGGTGCAGTAAATACGATAGTAAATAATAATGGAAAACTGACCGGCTATAATACTGATGCCACAGGCGCTTTAAATGCCCTTTCCGATGTTGTTCAGGTGAATGGAAAGCGCTGTGTTATTATTGGTGCCGGGGGTGCTGCCAGGGCAATAGGCTATATCCTGAAAAAAAATAGCGCAGACCTTATGATAGCCAATCGTTCTGCTGAAAGGGGCAAGGAATTGAGCAGATCCCTTGATGCAGCCTTTATAAAGTTGGAGCAGGTTTTAGATGTTGAGGTTGATATCCTTATTAATACTACCTCTGTTGGTATGTCGCCCAACACAGAGTTTTCTCCTGTGTCTGAGGATGTTTTAAAGCCTGGGATGACAGTCATGGATATAATTTATAATCCCGGAACAACAAAACTCCTTCACCTTGCCTCTCAAAAGGGTTGCCATACAGTAAATGGCCTCAGCATGTTTATCAATCAGGGGGCAGAGCAGTTCAGGTTGTGGACAGGCAAAGATACACCTGTGGATGTAATGAAGAAGGTGGTTGAAGAATACCTATATAAAAGATGAAAATAATAAAACAAAAAGATAATCTGAACAGCACAGTGCCTATCCCCGGGTCAAAAAGCCTTACCCATCGCGCGCTTATAACAGCAGGTCTTGCAGATGGGATAAGTAGCCTCAAATCTTTTCTGTCATGTGAAGACACCCTTTATACTGTTGATACACTCCGCAATCTGGGTATTAAAATAAAAATTGATGGCAGCGTGGCAGATGTGTCTGGAAACAGCGGCAAATTTACCTCTTCAGATCTCAGGCAGGTCTTAGACCTTGGTAATTCAGGGACATCATACAGGCTGCTTCTGTCAATAGCAGCCCTTGCTAATGGAGAGTATCTCTTTACCGGAAGTGAAAGGATGAAGGAAAGACCGGTAGCCTATCTTGTCAATGCGCTCAGCTCCCTTGGCGTTGATGCAGGGTATCTGGAAAAGGAGGGTTATCCGCCGGTTTTGATAAACGCATCGGGGATAAAAGGCGGCAGAGTAAAGGTTGCAGGAGATATCAGCAGTCAATATATCTCCTCCCTTCTTATTTCAGGGCCATATGCCGAATCTGATGTGACAATAGAGATTGATGGAGTGCTGGTTTCAAAACCTTATATTGATCTTACACTTGATGTTATGGCTTCCTTTGGTGTGAGTGTAGAACATGAAGATTATCATACCTTTCATGTGCCTGCCGGACAATTATACAGGGCAAGAGAATTTGTGATAGAGGGTGATGTGTCATCCGCATCTTATTTCTGGGGTGCCGCAGCCATAACAGGGGGCAGTGTTAAAACAGCAAATATACACCCATTTAAAACACGGCAGGGGGATATCGGGCTTTTAAAAATCCTGGAGCAAATGGGTTGCGGCGTAACATGCAAAGATAATTCTGTAACAGTGAGTGGAGGGCATTTAAGGGGAATAAATATAGATATGGGAAGCATGCCCGACATGGTTCCCACCCTTGCGGTTATAGCCCTTTTTGCAGAAGGAAAAACCGAGATAGTTAATGTCCCGCACCTCAGACATAAGGAGAGTGACAGGATAGCTGATACTGCAAATGAAATAAGGCTTATGGGCGGCAGGGTTGAGGAAAAGGAGGATGGCCTCATTATTTATGGTGGAGAAAAACTCCATGGTGCTGAGATAGACCCCCATAATGACCATCGTCTGGCTATGAGTTTTGCTATGGCTGGTTTAAAAGTGCCGGGAGTTATAATAGGAGATGAGAATTGCGTTATAAAATCATTCCCTACATTCTGGGAATTATGGGAAGCATTATAAGACCACTGCAAGGCTTTAGAAGATGATTGACAATCCTACTATTGGTATGATCAAATAGATTGAGAAATCGGGTAATGAGGAGGTAATTATGGGATATACAAAATTAAGTGTCACTATTCCTGAAGAAATGTATGAGGAGATTAAAAGCCTTTCCTTAAAAAGGAAATGTAAAATTAGCCATTTTGTATCTGAGGCCATTGCAGAAAAGACCAAAAAAATGAAGGCCGAGGCATTGATACAACAGATTAATGAAGTACTTAATGATCCGGATATCATAAATGAGCAGGGTGTTATGGCAAAGATGATTGCAGATAATACTGATCTGGAAGAATTGCCATGGTAAAGCCTGTACAGGGTGATATATACTGGGTGAGGTTTGGCACATCTAACGATTCCGGACCATCGGGGAAAAGGCCTGCGATTATCATCCAGAATAATATCCTGAATAGCAGCAATATCAGAACAACTGTAGTCTCTCTGCTCACATCCAATACAAAACTTTCTTTGATACCCGGCAATGTATTATTAGAGAAGGGCACTGCAAATCTGCCTAAAACAAGCGTAGCAGTTGTCAGTCAGATAGCGACTGTGGATAAAGAAAGACTCCTTGAGAAGATCGGCACTCTCGATAACGATACCCTTGAACATGTATTGAAAGGCTGTCAAATGGTTTTTTCCAGGTTAATGGATTTAATATAAAAAAACAGGGGCAGCGAGTTGATGAGATATTCCTCAAAAGAATTATATGTGAAAAGAAATGGAAAAATATGATATCCCGCTTTTAATGAAATATAGGGCAAACAGGAAAAGAACAACCCCCAGAAACCTTATAAGATATAAATAGAATCTGCTGCTCAGAATGTGTCTGGATTTACCTGTGATTGCAGCAATAACCACCTTTGAACCGATCAGAACAGAATAAAATATAATCAGAAAGAGTACTGCATATATAAATCCTTCATGATAAGCCTTTAATATGGTCGGGGCACCTATTGTAAACCAGAACACATAGGGGCTTGGGTTAAGAAGGTTGGCAATGATACCCTTTTTTATGACACTGGCCTGATCTACTGCATCCCGGTTAATGCCTTTGAAAAAAAGGCTTTCAAATGCAAGGTATATAAGAAATATACTTCCGCCAAAGGCAATCATACCGAGCAGGTAATCAATATTTGCGATCCTTGACATTACAAGGATGGTCACAACTATTATGGGCAGGTCAGTAATGAGCGGGGATACAGCAACCTTGATCCCCTCCTTTGTCCCGTGTTTGAGGGTTTCAGATATAACAAGTGTCAATAATGGGCCCGGGATCAATCCGCTCAGGCCCAGAAGAAATGCCGATGTGATATATGTAAGCCCTGTTGTCATCTCCTAAGCTGAGCCATAGCTGTGAAGCCCTGAAAGAAGCAGGTTTACACCCAGGTATGTAAAGATAACACAGCAGAAACCTATTATAGAGAATAAAGCAAGCCTTTTACCGCGCCAGCCTGAAATCAGGCGTGAGTGAAGCATGGCAGCATAGACAAACCATGTTATAAGAGACCATGTCTCCTTTGGATCCCAGCTCCAGTAGGTGCCCCATGCGGAATTGGCCCAGACAGCCCCGGTGATAATCCCCAGTGTGAGCATGATAAAACCTATTATAACCATCTGGTAGCTGAGTTCTTCTAATATACTGTGGTTAGGGACAATTTTTAAAAGGCTAGTGGTTGAGTCATCATAATACATATCAGGAGGGCCATATTTATTGTTTTTTTCTATTCCTTTTTCAAAAAGAAGCAAAAATAAAATAAAAAAATTATATATGGGTATTAATAATATAATACCCTGTTTATTAAGATCATGTGTTCTTCGTATTGATTGAAATAAAAAAATCAGAAAGGTTAAGATGATAAATAAAAGATAAATAGCTAAAGCAAACAAGGATAAAAATTTCGTTAAACCCATACTGTCTGATGCTATGTTTTTTATCAATGAATCGTATGCTAAAATATAAATGAGAATAATAAACACAACATGTATAAATAGAATTACAAATATGTCTAAATATTTGTCACGACTTAAACGACTGTTTGTTGAGAGTGGATTAAGTTTATTAAGTCCCCTAAGAAAATACATATAACTTAAGCCGAAAGAAAGGGCAAAGGCCGCATAACCGAAAAAGCATGTTATTACATGGGCAATAAGCCAGTTACTTTTCAGGGCAGGTAGAAGGGGCTGTATCTCGCTGCTAGAAAAGGATGAATAGGCCATAATGAGAAATGCGATAGGTGTTGCAAATACACCTATGCTTTTATTGTGTATCCGCCATTCAATAAGGAGGTACAAAAGAATAACAGTCCATGAAAAAAAGACCAGTGACTCATACATATTGGATAGCGGCGCCCTGCCTATGCCCATCTGGTATGATTCTATCCATCTTAATATAATGGCTGTGGAGTGGCCCAGAAATCCTGCTGCTGTAATAATTGTGGCCATCTTCCCGAATATCTTTTTTTCTACAATCATGAGAAGAAGGTAGAATAGAAAGGAGAAAAAATAAAAAAAGGTAATGTAGTTTAAAATCATGCCGCTCATAATCAGTTGTTCTTCCCCTCTAATTTTATAGTTAACTGTTTGGTAATCCTGTCAAGCTCCCTTTCCATTCCTACCGGGTTTTTATTTGCATTGCCAGCAATACTAATGGTTGTTATATCCGCACTATCATCTATCTTTATCCATATGCGCCTGTGGGAGGTAAAAAAGGTCATAATAAGGCCGATCACAATTACAAAAAAACCGGTATAAATAAAAGGCAGGCCAGGGTCTTTATTGACCTGCAATCCTGTGTAATAGCGAGTTTCTATCCCTTCCAGGGAAAAGGTATATGGCGCAATAATAGAAGGATTAAACCTTGGGAACTGTTCAAACTCGCTGGAGAACCGCTGCCTTATATCTGTATAATTTTTAAAGAGCCAGATATCTGCCTCTTCGCCAGTCACCGGTTTGACATGAACCTTTATTGCCGGACCCATCCTCATAAAATCGTCCCTTATATCCTCAAGAGTAATCTCTCCGCCATTATTTGGTAAAGGGCTTGGTTTACCTTGTTCGATTTTCAATTTTATCTGCTCTTCATAACCTTTTTGATGAACAGTTATAAATGCCTCATCACCAGGAACAGAATCATAGTTTGACTGGTAAAAGGTAATACCCATAAAGGTTAGCGGGTGATTAACAAGGAGGTGCCCCTGCTTTACTGTATTTCCATCAATAGAAAACCTGATATCGCTCTTATATTCCTTTGGCTGGCCGTTATCATAAAAATCGACCGAGAATTTGTCACAGCTTACAGTAAAGCCAAGGTCTATATGGTTATGGCCGCTAACGCCTGTTGGGGTTATATAATCAATTGATTCCCCCTCAAGGATATTTACGTATCCCTTAAACCCGAATAATGAGCCGATAATTGCGCCCACTAATATGAGCAGCACACTGAAATGTACAAGATATACACCGAATAGCGAGTATCGGCCTTTATCCCCATAAAAGTATGCCTTATCTTCTGTATCCTTTTCTGCGATTCTTGTATATTGCCTGCTGATAATTTCTCTTGCTACAGAGGCTGTATCATTTTTATCAAGACTGCTCGTTATGATCCTGTCTGTAGGGATATCTGCAAAGATCTTCTCCCTGTCCGGCGATGGCAGCTTTTTAAACAACCTGATCGTGCCCGGGATCTTATTCATTGAGCAGGCTATCAGGTTAAGCGTAAGAATAAAGATAATCAGTTGAAACCAGGCAGAATGATACATGTCATACAGATAAAAGGATATGATGATCTTCTGTAAGGTCGGGCTGACGTTTTTAATAAACTCTTCCCCTGCCTCTCCCTGAGGTATAATGGTCCCGATAATCGATGTGGCTGCCAGTAAAACCAGTATAAAGATGGTAAGCTTTATTGAGCAGAGAAAATTCCAAATTTTATTTGTAAAAGTGTCTTTCATTTTTTTTAAGTTTAACCTGAAATTGTTCGATATCTTTTTATTCAACATATATCATGTAATTTTTATAGCTGCAATGAACAAAAAAGGCATTTGACCATATGCATTGATTCATGTTAGAAATTAAAGAACTAAAACTAAGAGGGTAAAAATGCTTGATCTGAAATATATCCGCAATAATATCGATGAAATAAAGACAATGCTCAAAAACAGGAATAATGACCTGGACATCTCTGTTTTTGAGGCCATTGACGCAAAAAGAAGAGACAATCTGGCTGAGCTTGAATCTCTCCGCTTTAAACGCAACAAGGTGAGTGAAGATGTTGCCTCCATGAAAAAGAGGGGAGAGGATGCATCTGCTCTTATCTCTGATATGAAAGATGTCTCTGCAAAAATAAAGGATCTTGAAACCGAACTGGGGGAGATAGAGGAAAAGCTGAATCAGCTTGTGATGATAATTCCGAATATGCCTCATGAGACAGTGCCTGTTGGCCATGATGAAAAGGATAACCCTGTTGTCCGTACCTGGGGGGATATCCCCAAATTTGATTTTGAGCCTTTAGCACACTGGGACATAGGCGAAAAACTTAACATACTTGATTTCAACAGGGCAGCAAAGCTTGCCGGCGCAAGATTTGCCCTTTACAGGGGCGCAGGCTCCAGGCTTGAAAGGGCTCTGATCAATTTTATGCTTGATCTGCATACTACTGAGCATGGCTATACGGAGATACTGCCACCGTTCATGGTGAATGCAGAGAGTATGACAGGCACAGGGCAGCTCCCAAAATTCAAGGAAGACCTTTTTAAAATAGAGGGGTGGGATCATTATCTGATTCCAACCGCTGAGGTGCCTGTGACCAACATCCACAGGGAAGAGATACTTAAAGAAGAAGAGCTGCCCATATATTATACCGCCTATACCCCATGCTTCAGGTCAGAGGCAGGTTCTTATGGGAAGGATACAAGGGGGCTTATTAGAAATCACCAGTTTAACAAGGTGGAACTGGTAAAGTTTGCAAGGCCTGAAGACTCTTATAATGAGCTTGAGAAACTCACCTCAAATGCCGAAGAGGTTCTTAAACGCCTTAAGCTGCCATACAGGGTTGTAACCCTCTGCACTGGTGACGTCGGTTTTTCTTCTGCAAAGACCTATGATATTGAGGTGTGGCTGCCCGGTCAGAAACTGTACAGAGAGATATCCTCATGCAGTAATTTTGAGGATTTCCAGGCAAGGCGGGCCAGTATCAGGTTTAAACGCAAGGGGGCAAAGGGCACAGAGCTTGTGCATACACTCAATGGTTCAGGGCTCGCTGTTGGAAGGACATTTGTCGCTGTTCTTGAAAACTACCAGCAGAAGGATGGCAGCGTGGTTATCCCCGATGTCTTGAGGCCATATATGGGCGGCATGGAAGTTATAAACCGGGCATAGCGCATGGAGCATAGTTATTGAGGACGCTTTGCGCCATGCTCTATGCGGATTAACTATAAGCAGTAAACAGATGGTAAAATAATCTTTGCTTGTCAATAAATAATAGAAGGAGATGATTCATGTGCGGTATAGTCTGCTATGTGGGAAACAGCAAGGCCAAACCACTTCTTATAGAAGGGCTTAAAAGACTGGAATACAGAGGCTATGATTCTTCAGGCATAGCGGTTCAGGATAACGGGAAGATGGATTATTACCGGGCCGTTGGAAAGATCTCAGAGCTTGAAAAGAGGATCAACGGGCTGGAGATCAACGGCACAACCGGGATTGCCCACACCAGGTGGGCTACCCACGGTGAGCCATCTGAAAAAAATGCCCACCCACACAGGGATATGGAAGAAAAGATATTTGTTATCCATAATGGTATCATTGAAAACTATCAGACTATCAAGAAAAGGCTTGAGAAAAAGGGTGTCATTTTCAGGAGCGATACAGATACAGAGGTTATTGCCCACCTGGTAGCTGAAAATTTTAACGGGAACCTTAACGAAGCAGTGCGAAAGGCTATGGCACAGATAGAGGGTACATTCGGTATAGCGGTTCTGCACAAAGATATCCCAGGCCAGATAGTTGTCGCACGAAGAGGGAGCCCTCTTATTATCGGCCTTGGTGAGGACGGCAACTTTGCTGCTTCGGATGTCTCAGCTATGGTAAGATATACAAAGAATGTAATCCATCTGAATGACAATGAGCTTGCCACCATTACAAGGGATGATGTCTCCATCTCCACTTTGCAGGCAACTGCTATTAAAAGGGAGGCTGAGACAGTGGAGTGGTCAGCAGAGGATGTTGAGCTGGACGGGTTTCCACACTATATGCTCAAGGAGATATTTGAGCAGCCTGAGACCATAAAAAACGCCATGAGGGGCCGCCTTGAAAAGGGGGAGGGTGTGCCTAAACTTGGAGGTATCATGCCTGTGTGGGATAAACTCAAGGAGAGCAGGCATATTGTAATAATCGCCTGCGGGACATCTTACTATGCTGGGTGTGTTGGCAGGTATGTCTTTGAGAAACTTACAGAGATAGATGTGCAGGTGGAGCTTGCATCAGAATTCCGCTACCGAAAGCTTAACTTTCCGCCAAACACATTTATTATTTCCATGAGCCAGTCAGGTGAAACAGCAGATACACTTGCTGCAATGAGGGAGGCGAGAAGAAAGGGCGCCCATCTGCTTGGTATTGTCAATGTGGTAGACAGCTCCATTGCCCGTGAGACAGATGCGGGCGTATATAACCATGCAGGCCCTGAGATAGGTGTTGCATCTACAAAGATTTTTATATCACAACTGACCATCCTTACCCTTCTGGCCATCCTGCTTGGACGACACCAGAGCCTATCCCTTACTGAAGGCGTTGAGGCAATAAGGGCTATGGAGGCCTTGCCGGATCAGGTACAGTCGATTCTCTCAAAGGCAAACCAGATAGAGGCGATTGCAGCAAAATATTATGACAAGAGCAACTGGCTCTTTCTCGGCAGAAAGTACCAGTATCCTATTGCCATGGAAGGGGCGCTGAAACTGAAGGAGATATCATATATCCACGCTGAAGGATATGCCGCAGGGGAGATGAAGCATGGACCTATTGCCCTTATCAACCCACAGATGCCTACAGTTGCAATAGCGCCAAAGGACTCCATGTATGACAAGATGATAAGCAACATACAGGAGATAAAGAGCAGGAGGGGCCCGATAATAGGCATAGGAACAGAGGGTGATACGGTATTAAAGGAGATGGTAGATGATTTTATAGGGATCCCCCAGACCCTTGATTTCCTGTACCCCATACTCACGGTTGTCCCCTGTCAGTTGCTCGCATATTATTGTGCGCTGATGCTAAAGAGGGATATTGATAAACCCAGAAACCTTGCAAAGAGTGTAACAGTAGAATAAAGGATCGATTCAAATCTGATGACCGCGCCGGTTATACTGGAGAGGAATCTTTTTGTTGCAGGCATAGTAAGGCTTGCTGCAAAGCCATTCCTTTATCCTTTTTTTAAGCTTAATAAGAGCGGTACAGATAATATCCCTCAGGAAGGGGCCTTTGTGCTTCTTCCAAGGCATCAGAGATGGGAAGATATCCCCCTCATTGCCATATCAGTAAACAGGTATCTTTACTATATTGCCAAGCAGGAGCTTTTTGATAATTTTCTTTCAAAAAGGTTTATTTCCATGCTGGGTGGCATTCCCCTTGACAGGAAACGTCCTGCAAGAAACAGAGAAACCTGTTCCATACTACTACAGAAACTCTCTTCCGGTGAAGGGGTTGTGGTTTTCCCTGAAGGTACATTTTATAAAGATCAGATTGGAAAAGGGTATCCGGGATTGATCAGATACATCCATGAAAATATTAATACCCTGTTTGTCCCTGCAGGGATAGAATACAGGAAACAGAGATACAGGACAGATGTCAGGATAAATATTGGCAATCCCCTCAGGGGTGCTGATTACAAAGATACACAGTCATTGTTTACCAGCATAATGAGCCAGATCGCAAAGTTGTCAGGATTCAGAAACAGTTGAAAAATTTAAGGGATCGAGGATTTACCTATGAAAAAGCAAAAGAATATTTTCTCAGTAATAGATAAATACAGGGATGAGATAATCCTGTTCCAGTCAGAGCTTACCTCAAGGGTTGCCCTTGGCCCGGATAATGGCGGTACAGGAGAACATGAAAAGGCGGAATACATAGGAAAAAGGTTTGAAGAGATGAATCCTGATACCCTGCTTGAGGTAAGGGCACCTGACAGCAGGGCCAGGGATGGTTACAGGCCAAGTATAATAGCAAGGTGGGGCAATGATGAATCAAAACCTGTTGTATGGGTATTGAGCCACATGGATATAGTGCCGCCCGGCGATCTATCTTTGTGGGGGAGCGACCCATATAAGGTTCGGGTGGATGGCGACAGGATAATAGGCAGGGGCGTTGAGGATAATCAGCATGGCATAGTGGCATCAACCCTTGCGGTAAAGACAGTGCTTGAATCAGGTCTTAAGCACAACAGCATGGGGCTTATCATGGCCGCTGACGAGGAGACAGGCAGCAGATATGGCCTTGAATATATAGTGAAGCATAATAGGGATATATTTAAACCTGCTGATCTTATTATTGTGCCTGACTGGGGCGCAGATGATGGCTCCCTCATTGAGGTTGCTGAGAAATCCATGCTCTGGCTGAAAATCACGGTTAAGGGTAGGCAGTGTCATGCAAGCACCCCGGAGAGGGGAAACAACACCTTATTCGGGGTTGCAAGGCTTATCATTGAACTTGAAAAATTGAAAGGGGCCTATAATTTCAGGGATAAACTTTTTTCTCCCCCTTATTCAACCTTTGAGATCGGAAGAGCACACGTCTGAACTCCAGTCACGAGATTCCATCTC
>CAZXUA010000048.1:0-4293 GCA_964643755.1 uncultured Desulfatiglans sp.
GATAATGAGCGGTGACTGGAGTTCAGACGTGTGCTCTTCCGATCTAGCACGTCTTGCGCTGAGAAAATTTATTGATGAAAATATTACAAATCAACAGACAACGCCATACAGTAAAGTGAAACACCTTCTGGGTAAAGCTGAAAGCAGGATAAAAGACCTGGGGCAGAACCATAGAAAATATCTAGTTGAAAAAATAGGCAGGGGCAATAAATGAATATCCTGCTGGATACGGGACCATGGGTTGCATTAATTGACCGCAGCGAAGCAAGACATCGTGATTGTATAGAATGGTTGAAAAATTTCAGTGGGGATATTTATTCAACAGAAGCGGTCCTGACCGAGGTACTATACCTGTTGAACTTTTCTTTTATTGGCCAGGAGGCTGCCATTGAATTTGTTCTGAGCGGGGCGGTTACTCTTGTTCCCACAAATATAGAAAGCCTGGATTATATTAAAAAGATAATGAAAAAATATCAGGATTATCCAATGGATTTTGCAGATGCCACACTGGTTTCAGCCGCAAATGATCTATTGATTTCAAATATTCTTACATTTGATACCAAACATTTCAATGCATACAGGTATAACAAATTAAAATCGTTTACTATATTTCCATTTAATAGTTGAAGTATCAATACTACCCACGTTATTTAACTCTCATTACACGGATACGCCTTGAGCCCTCCGGCTCTTTCAGAAAGAATGAACCCATAATGCCGCGCGAAATAACTACCCGCTGCTCCGGGTTATTGAAGGAGAAAGCAGTGGTATCGGTCTGGCGCCACACCTGTCCGTTTTCCATAAAGATGACCCATTTGTCATGGGCATCCTGCATCTTCTTTGTCCACTTAAGTTGCAGTTTATCAAGCTGATTCTCTTTCTGTTTATTCCCTAAACCGAAGCTGGCTTCAGAATCCGGCGCAGGCCCAACTGTTGGTTCAGTCGGCGTAGAGACAGGAACTGCTGGTACAATGGTGTCCACTTTGGAAGCTACAGAATCAGCCGCTTTGGGCGCTGCATCATTTGACTGCACAGTGTCAGCGGACAAATGACCGGCAAGTGTGTCGTAGCAGGCAAGGCGCTCTTCAGGATTTTCAATAGCAGCGCAGCCTTGCAAGGTCGGTGCAACGGCCTGGGTTGAGACGGAAACAGAAAACAGAGAGATAATTATCAAACTGGATTTCATGATTCTTCCTCCCTCACTGAATTAGAGTTGTTTACTTTTTATGAATGCCCCTTATTTTAAAGTCATTTACCAGGCTAATAATTCAGGGAACCGGCAATATCAGTTTTTATAAGATATCCTGTTTTAAAAATCGAGTATAAGGATGATAACCCAATAGGTCAATATTAAAGCTGGACTATGTCGGTATATATGGTTTGCCTGATGTGGCAACTGTAGATGGTCGTGATAAATTGAGCCAAAAATGGTCGTTAAAAAGTGAGCCACTCTGGTAGAGGTAAGGGATTATTAGTATATTAAGAGATTTAACCCCAGATACAGAGGAGAACAGCTTGAAAAAAAGGAGACCATATTTGACATACTGATATTGAAGAGGAAAGGGTTTAGCCAGAGAAAGATAGCAAATAAACTGGGGATTAGCAGGAATACAGTAAAAAAGTATTTTGATAATCCAGATTTACCCGAAAGCAACCATAGAAAGCAACCCAGGAAAAGTCTGCTTGATAAATATACAGAAAACATAAAAGCCTGGCTTGAAAAGGATAATGAGTATACTGCTACATGGATATATGACCATCTTGTTCCTATGGGATTTAGTGGCAGTTATGAGATAGTGGTGAAGGGGACGTGAAGGGGACGTTGGTGCATAACGTGCATAACTACTACATTATACCCTTGATATCAGGCTTCTCCTCTGATGCAAGAAATCGGGTTATGCAGGAAGTTGTAACACCCATATGCCTGGCAACCTCCGCCCCTGAATACCCCAAGTTCGTGGACTGCAAGCCATGAAATTATCCTCCTTTCAGTGACCAGTTCACGCCTGCGATTCCCTGAAAGCAGTTCCGGTAATGATACATTCCTCTTTTTACACACTCTGTTACATAATTCTCCAAGATCAATCCCTTCTATAACATATTTATAATACTTCTTCCTGCGGACTCAACCTCTTCCAAAATATGATAAAACATAATCCGTATCCTGCCATTTCCTTTCAACCCTTCCCAATAATGCTGAGTGCCCTGACCATGGACTATCATTCAATCCGTTCATATCCTTTACTACTCCGCCCCTTAACAAATTGAGATGAATATATCGAACAAGTTCCATTAAATAGGCATATTCCTGACAGACAATAGATTTATACCGGTTTTGGAATAGATGACCATAGCGTTTATGTCGTCTGTTAAAATTAACAACATAGCCGGTAAGTAATTTCCTCATACTGGAAGATAGCGGAAGATACTGTTTAATTAATAAAGCACTTTCTGCACCAATGTCCCCCTTATCCCTGGAATTTCTGAAAGGAATAAAAATGGATTTCCCGGTAATTCGGGGACAATGCCCCACTTTTCACGGGAATGACGGTGGTTGTGGATTCCCCGCTTCAGCCTTTCGAGTCTTCGTAGGGTCAGGATTTATTCCTGACCATTTTTGGATGGGATATAAGATAAAGATCCCTGAGAAAAACATCTATTCATAATTCAAGACGAAAAATCATTTCTCACACAAAGTCACAAAGCACACAAAGTTAATAAAAGTATTATTTTAAAATGCATTTGATTTTCTTAGTGTTCTTTGCGCCTCTGTGTGAGATAATGCTTTAGCCTGAGATGCATAAATCCGATCCTGCGTTGCCGCTTTATCTGGGGGCATTACGCAAAGGAACCCTGGAAAGGAGCCCCTGTCGTCTATCAATCTCCTGACCAAGCAGTTGTTCAACTTTTGCAAGGGTCTTGGGATCATTTGCAAACCGTTTTCTGGCCTCGTCGATAAGCTTAATACGGGTTGCCTGCAGTTGTTGTCTGTCCTGATTTGCCATCAGCTCATCGGCGCGGGCCCTAAAGGATTCATTAGCGCCTACCGGCATGACCGGTTGCTGAAGCATCTGCTGTTTCATCTTGAGCTCATTCAAGTCGCGATCAAGCGAACTCTTCCAGGTGGCAGCGAAGGTCTGCCCCTGATTGTGCACAGAGCCAATCCTTGCGAGTACGTCAGTTGTCATTTTTTGATGCGCGGGAATGCTCACAATGCCTCTGGAAACCGCCAGCTGATCCCCTGCCGGCTTAACCATTTCTCCCATGGGGACTCCACCAGCCATTGGACCAGTGGTGTTACCTGCCGGGGCCGCAGCCACAGAGACGGTTGAACCACCGGACCCGGTAGAAGTACCATTGCCTGCTGGAGTACCTGTTTTGGTGGGGACGCCTCCCGCCATGGTCGCGGTTACCGGGGCAGTGCCCATTACAGGTTGAGGAGGCAGCAGTGCGAGGAGCTGATCCAGGGAAGCCTGAGTCCTCTGGGAGTTCGCTGCCTGCATGGCCTGAAAGATCATCCTGGCATGGGCAGCCTGATCCATTGCCGACTGTGCCAGAGGACGGGCGGTCTGCAGTGTTGCATTGGCATTACTGATGAGCTGATTTGTTACCCTTGTCATCGTCTGATTCAATTGGGCGGTCACTGACATGATAATGGGGTCTACCAGTGCGTTCGGATTAATGATCTGTTGCGGATTCTTAAGAAGGTTATCAAGAATGGCCTTTGCGGAATCAAGCGGCGCCATGAGAGCAGTCTGAACGATATCTCTGACTGTCTGGATATTGGCCTGAACCTGGTTCTTCGCAGTGGCAGCTGCCTGCTGTACTGTGCTGGCATTGGCCATCAGGGACGGTTTGATCTTCTCAATTTCATCCCTGGCCCTGGGCATAGTTTGTCTCAACATTGCATCTATGTTAGCTGCTTGCGGGGTGGCATTGGTGGCCGGAGCCTGGGCTTGTGCCGAGTTTGCAAGTTGCTGTGCAGATGTCAATGCAATATTAAAATCATTCTGCGCGTTTTGGGTGAGTTTGCTCAGGTCGGAACCGGCAGCAGTGATCGTCTGCATGGCCTGATTGATAAGATTATTGACATTCGTCGTGATGGTGGCCTGAAGGCTCTGAACACTGGCAATAATGGTCTTGATCGTATTGATGGCATCTTCAACCGCGCAGCTTACCCCGCCGGTTGCCACCACTCCCACCCAGCACCAAAAATCATTGTCATTACAGCAGGCATTGACGGCCAGGGGCCGCAGAAAAGAGAGCAAGATCGGAAGAGCACACGTCTGAACT
>CAZXUA010000048.1:4303-26532 GCA_964643755.1 uncultured Desulfatiglans sp.
CCACACCCCCCACCCACCCACCACCCCCCCCCCCCACACCACCCCCCCCCGCATTCTCTACTAAATCTTCTTTTTTTTTTATATTTTTCTCTTTAACAACCATTAAATTTCTTTTTATTCTTTTTTTCATATGTTTTATCCTCATTGATTAGAATGTCCTTTTTAAGGCTGGGAGTATATGGAGATGAAAATTGCGTGTTAATAACAAATAATCATTGTATATTTGAGATAAGTTCAGGTTTTCCAGTTTTTGTAGGGTCAGGATTCTTAGATGCTCCTGGCAGGTATTCCTGCCCAGTTTTGAATGTGGTATAAGAAAAATATCCCTTAGAAAAACATCTATTCATAATTCAAGACAAAAAATCATTTCTCATACAAAGTCACAAAGCTCATAAAGTTAAGAAATAAAGAATACTATGTTAAAAAGCATTTGATTTTCTTAGTGTTCTTTGCGCCTCTGCGTGAGATATTGCTTTAGTTGCTTTTGCCTGCTATACATCAATCCTTTCCTGCTGGCGGGTATTTTTCCATTACATGGCGGTGCAGGGGGTGTTTGAATTCCTTGGGGTATGCGAGTTTTGCATTATACAGCCCGTGCATCTGAACCACCATCTCCTCGCTCATCTTTTTCGCAAACTCATCCTTTAATATGTCTCCTTTTGCCCCGGCATATCCCCATGCAAATTCAGCGGCAAACATATGGTTATAATTAAAATACATATGAAAGGGGTTGGCTGCATTAATGCATCCCCTTATACCTGCCACAAGAATAAGCCCGCCGATCTTGCCTGCCTGCTGAAGTGTCGGGAAGTTGAGTGCATAGGTGCGGTCAAGGGCCATCTTGGTTAAGCCTGACATGGTCCAGTAATAAACAGGGGATGCCCAGATAATGCCATCAGCATTGCGGATACCATCGTATACCTGCTGCATATCATCATCTATTACACATTCTCCTGTCTTGAAACAGCCGTTGCAGCCGTCACAGGGTTTTATTGTGAGCTCTCTCAGGTTTATCTTTTTTACCTCACTGCCCTGGCTAACCGCTTTTTCAAGGGCAATATCAAGCATGATATCCGTGTTGCCGCCAGCCCTGCTGCTCCCTGAGATACCCAGTAGCTTCACTTTTGTTCTCCATTAATAGGTTCTTTAGAGGGGCTTCCACCCTTTATCTCCTGAACAATGGCATCTGTCTCATACATTGTCATATAGACCTTTCTCCCTGTATCTGTTGCAAGGTAGGGGATGGATGCAGCCATCAGTATGGGAAATATGCGCCGTAAATCATCGCTTGACCCTGTGCTGTTAACAGTGGTTTTCCAGAGCTGCACCTCTGTTTCATCCTTCTTAAACCGGTCATAATCATAAGCTGTAATAACAGCGAACCTCATATAGGTGGTTACAGAGTCTATATAGCTATTGTAGCCAATAAAGCCATATGAGGGGGTGTATGTTGTATATGTCCTGAAACTTGTCTGGCCATCAGTCGTGGTCTCTGCGACGTGGGTTCTTGATGCGTAATAACCTGTCCTGCCCCAGACAGGCATTTCATATGAGTAGAGATGCGTCTCAGGGTCACCCATTCCATAGGCCAGGTATATGGCCACATCGGCATCATCCTTTGACTCTGTGTACACATATCCCTTTTTATCAAGCACGCGCTTAAGATATTCCGCATACTCCCTGAACTGAAGGTCTGCCGCTGTTACACCCTGGTTACCGGGTAACAACAGGTACGTCTTCTTTGCTGACGCCCCTGAAGCAGCCAGCGAATCAACCGCAATGCTGAACCTTGCCCTGCCAAAATTGGAAATGGTTGAACATCCGCACAGGGCAAGTATGCACATAAGGGTAAATATTTTTATGAGTTTCATGAAAGCCTCCTCTTAATAATCTTATAATTTATTATCATCCTCTCTATTTCTCCCTTTCATTATAAGTCCGAAAAAGAACATGAAAAGGCCGAAAACTGCACCGGCAAAAAATGGCCCCCTGATGCCCCACAGTGTTAATGCCAGCCCCATTATAAGCGGCCCCAGGGTCTGCCCCAGGCGAAGCACCATGCCGTTTATGGACATGAATGTTGCCCTGTATTCCACAGGGGCAAGCCCTGCCAGCAAGGTCTGGATACATGGTATGTTAACACCATGCCCGATCCCGAATATGGCCATCGGTATAAACATAAACCATATGCCAGGCATAAAGGGGATCAAAATAACTGCGAACCCGTACAGGAGAAAAGCGTACCTGAATATTGTCCGCTCGTCAAATCGTTCACTGATTTTACCGATCTGGGAAGAGATTAAAGCCGTTATAAATGATATGGAGGTAAAGATCATCCCTATTTGAGCGGAAGATGCATTAAATTTTTGGGCCATAAGTATCGGTATATAGGTGAGGCATGTGCCGTAAAGTATAAGAAAGAGTGTGACGCTTGCTGTAAAAAGCACCAGCACCTGGCGGTTCATCATGCTTTTAAATGCCCCTTTAAACTGATCAATGATCCTCTGATCGTTAATGATTGAAGGGGTTTTCAGGAAAAATAAAACGACAAACCCCATTGGTATGGCAAGCAGGGGCAGAAAAAAGGGCCAATTCCATCCAAGCATGGCAAGCGCACCGCCAATAGCCGGGTAAGAGGCTGTCCCGATGCTGAGCACACTGGCATTATAGCCCATTGCCTTTGTCCTTTGCCTTCCAGAAAATATATCGCCTATCAGGGTGACATTCATGGAGCCCAGGGAGGCGGCCCCTATCCCCTGAAACATCCTCAATAAGAGCATTGTATGGAAATCCCTGCTAAAGGCGCAGGCAGCGCCAGCAACCCCAAAGAGAAACAGGGATGGTATGAGCACCCTTTTTCTGCCGTAATGGTCTGCAAGGATGCCAAGCAGAGGGGTAAGTATAACGCCGGGCATGGTAAAGATTGTAATAAGAAGGCCCACTGACCGGGCTGATATGCCCAGCTCCTGTATAATTTTAGGGAAGGCAGGTGTAATACTTGCAACACCCATTACAGCAGTGAGGGTTACGCCAAAGATGATCCGGAGGTTTTTATCCAGATAAAGCCCTTTTGCCGGTTCTGCGCTTATGCTGTCCTGTTCCATATATATCCGGGTAAATGTTTACCTGATTAATAACACTTCCCGCCACCTCTTTTATTCAAGCAGCAAGAGCATCGCTTTATGTATGTGCCCATTTGTGGCAAGTATTCCCTTTAACCAGGGGTTAAAGCCCTTTCCGCTAAAGTCACTTATCTCACCGCCTGCCTCTGTGAGTATAATGCACCCTGCTGCTGTATCCCAGGGTTTTAAATCCTGTTCCCAGAACCCGTCCAGCCTGCCATTAGCCACGTAGCATAGATCAATGGACGCAGCGCCCGGCCTTCTTAAGCCCTGAGCCTCCACAATGATCCTTTTCAGGCGGGCAATAATCTCATCACTCTTTTTATCAATATCATATGGGAACCCGGTTGCAACAAGGGCATCCCTGAGGTTGGCTGTTACAGATACCCTTATCGGTTTTTTGTTGAGAAATGCCCCCTTTCCCTTTTCCGCCTCAAAGAATTCATCCATGACCGGGTTATAAACAACACCTGCCACAACCTCATCATTAGCCATGAACCCTATTGATACAGCAAAAAATGGAAATGAGTGGGCAAAATTGGTGGTGCCGTCAAGGGGGTCTATTATCCATACACGATCGGATCTCTTTCCCTGTTCACCCCCCTCTTCTGCAATGATCATGTCATCAGGGAATGCCTTTGTTATTGCAGCAATAACCGCCTTTTCAGACATGAGATCCGCCTCTGTTACAAGGTCCCGCTTGCCCTTTTTTCTGATCTCTTCAAGATTTCCATAATAACTTTTTATGATCCTGCCCGCTTCAAGGGCTGCCAAGCGGGCTGTCTCTATCTCTTTATTGTACATATGTATAATCCTTTTTATTTAGACATATTATTTTTATAAGGTATCTGTAACATATAATGAACAAAAATGAATAGTAATTGTAGTTAATCCGGATGGCATTAATTATACACAATCCTTTTATCAGGCCTTTTATCCAGCTCTTCCCTTACCGCATAGGCTATTGTCTCTGTAATATAGGGTTTTTTAAGATATGCCCCTGCGCCCAGTTCAAGGGCCTTTTTAAGACGTCCGGTCTCTGAGTAGCCGCTTATGATCAGCACCTTCTGATGGGGTTTTATTTCATGGATTTTTCTGAATGTATCAAGCCCGTCCATCCCCTTTGGCATGATCATGTCAAGCAGCACAAGGTCAGCAGGATGGTCTTTGATATAATCAATGGCCTCTTCACCGTTTGATTTCACAGCCACGGAATAGCCAAGCATGGTCAGTATCTTTTCGGCAATATCCCTCTGCTCCTTCACATCATCCACAACAAGTATCGATTCACCCTTTCCACTTATGAGGGGCAGGGAGGGCCGCCCCTTTTTTTTCGGCAGAGGTTCATAGGTTATCGGGAAATAGAGGTCAAATGTGGTGCCCTTTCCTTTTACGCTGTCCATAAAGATATAGCCCTCATGATCCTTTACGCTGTTCCATACAATGGTCATCCCAAGGCCTGTCCCGCTTCTACCCATCTCTTTCTTTGTAAAAAAGGGTTCAAATATCTTTTCCTTCTCCTCCTCGGAGATACCTTCTCCCTCATCAGAAACCTGTAAAAGTGCATATTCCCCTTCGCTCATATTACTGTCAGGCCGGTTATGTGCCGTGATTATTTTTCTTGAGGTTTTGATTTCAATTTTTCCGCCATCTGGCATTGCCTCTGCAGCGTTTGAGATAAGGTTGATAATGGCCTTTGAAAAATGTATTGGGAGCCCCTTTATCTTTAATGCCTCATCATCATGCGCCACATTTATTTGCGCCTCAGGGTGAAAGGCTCTTATCCTTTCCACCTCAGGGCCTGCAACACAATCAGCAACAATGGAGTTGATATCAAGCACCTCCTTTTTTGCCACCCTGCGCCTGGAAAGAGTAAGAAGATCATCAACAATGGCGGCTGCCCTTAGACCGGATTTTTTTATGGTTTCAAGAGGCTCTCTTAATGGGCTGTTTTCAGGCATCTTCATTAGAAGCAGCTCAGGGTAGTTGATTGAGGCGGCAAGCACATTATTGAGATCATGCACAACCCCTCCGGCAACAATACCAACAAGCTCCATCTTCTGTGCCTGCTCAAGGCCGATCTTCAACCTCCTTTTTTCCTCCAGGGCATCGCTTAATGCCCTGTTTGTTGTGAGGAGTTCTGCATTCTGCTTGTTCAGGTTTCTTACAAGTCCAATCAACTGGCTGTTTATCTTTGACATGATAATGACTATGAGCCCGGTTAAAAAAACCATGCTTACTGTACCCAGTATCCATGTAAAAGGGGAGCGGATATATCCCTGCATATCAAAGTCGAATGTCAATAACCCGTTAACAACAGATGCGCCAATAACCGCAAAAGAAAAGGAACTTAACATAACAGAAATAATCCCTCCCCTGGTTCCAAAGAATACAGTCGCCACAATACAGAAAATTAGTAACATTGCGGTACTGTATCCGGCAAGCCCAAGATTTGCCAGACCCGCTATAGCAAGGATAAAAATGATTCCTGCGAGAAGGAAGGACTTTATTGTATGCGAAATGTATTTTTTAAATAGGGCAATCCCAATAACTGCAATATAGGAGAATATATGAATATAGAGGAAGTTTTGCCACCCCATAAAAAGGGCCCTTGAAAGGGATGCCACAAGTATAAGGGCTCCTATAACGATAAGACACTTAAGTACGCGATCAAGCTGCTCTTCATGGATACTTTTCATCACATCTTCATCATTACCCATAATTACCTCACTGATTTCAACTGCAAAAAAGGAATATGATATTATGTTTCTTCAGATTATTATGGCTCTGCAACTATAGTGATAAATGAACCGAAAAAGTCTATGCTCCTATCATTATGTTCCCCCTTTATAGTCAGACAATATTTCCAAAAGATTACAGCAAATGAGACAGCTTAAACATAACACCCTTGAATAAACTGAAAGGTTGACTGGCGTTTGCCAATGGACAAAAAACTTGATCATAAGAACCGATGATTGATAATTAATGGTAAAAATTGCCTGCACAACTTGTCTATAGAGACTATATGTACGCAAGTATTATAAAAAAGCAAAGTTTTTTACAATTTTTTACAAAACCCCATTTTCTACAATCTTTATAGCTTCAGGGTAATTTTCTATAATTTCCCTTGCTTTTATACAGGGTATAGCTTAAAAAATATTGATTTTATTTGTTATCAGTGAAGTTGCGGCTCTCATTAGTTAGGATCCGAGCGGTGAATACTGAATCTCAAGGCAGCAATTGCTTTTATGACGCCAGAAAAAATAATTCTACAATCAGCCGGGTCATTATCTGTAGGTATAATCGCCCTTCTCATGTTTACCCTGCAATGCCTTCTTTTTTTAAAAAGGAGAGAAAAAACCTGGTACGCATGGAGCGCTGCCATATCATTTTCCGCTGTTTTTTACACAACAGGACTTTTTATAGAGTATAACACCCCCGCAGGGCAGCTCAACCGCTTTTCCGGTATCCTTGAATTTGCCGCACTGATCCTTTTGATTCACTGCATGTATGGCTTTACCTTTTCGTACCTTGGTATAAATGCAAAGAGATATCATCTGCTGGCAGGCACCTTTCATGTATTTATCATGACAATATTGTGGTTTACTGACCTGATTGTTTCCCATGATTTTTCAACATGGCAGTTCCTGTTACTAAAAGCACCCTATGTGGAGCCATCCATCGGTGTCATTGGCCCTTTTTTTATGCTATACATAGCAGCTTCGGCTCTATGCGGGATAATAATATGGATAAGGCGCAGGGTAGCAGAGGTTAAATACCGCATAGTATTCTTATCAGGCATGGGTTTCTGGATTTGCCTTGGTATTCATGATGGTCTTGCCGCATCCGGCATCCCCACAATTCAATACATGATGGAATACGGATTTCTTGGCTTTGCCTTTTCAGTCCTCTGGGTTGTTATTAATAGCTATATGGATATGGAAACCGATGCGAAATACCGGCTTATTACTGAGCATGCAAATGAATGCATCATAATAGTGCAGGATGAAAGGATCGTTTTTGGCAATCCCGCCTTCAGCAACCTTATTGGTGAACCTTTGAATGATTTCTCCGTCTTGACATTCTATGAGATGATGCATCCAAAAGACAGGGAGTTTTACACAAATATTTACTATGCCCTGCTAAAAGGGGAGTCTCCGCCCGGCAGACACATTATGTGCGTAAAAAGGAACAATGGTGAAGAGCGGTTTCTTGAAATGGCCATAACCTCGATAAACTACAGGGGCAGGGCTGCTGCGCTTGGGGTTATGCGTGATATTACAGAACAAAAAAGGGAGGCAGATGCCCTTGATGAGACAGAGGAAAAACTTTCAAGATTGAAAAAGATGGAATCCCTGGGGCTTCTTGCCGGGGGCGTTGCTCATGATCTAAATAATGTCCTTTCAGGGATAATTAATTACCCTGAACTAATGCTGATGGACATTGACCAGGGTAGCCCCCTGAGAAAACCTCTGGAAGGGATAAAGAGTGCAGGTGAGAGGGCAGTAGCCATTGTTCAGGACCTGCTTACAGTGGCAAGGGGGGTAGCGATTCAGAAAGAGCCTTTAAATATTAATGATATAGTTATAAGCTACCTTGATTCGCCGGAATTTACAAAGCTTAATCAATTTCACCCGTGGGTCGTTGTTAAAACAACCCTTGACCCTGATCTGCCAGATATTGAAGGGTCAACGATCCACATAAGAAAGGTGATCATGAACCTTGTTTCAAATGCAGCAGAGGCTATCAGTGAAAAAGGCAACATACTGATAACCACCATGCAATGCCGCCTTGAAAGGCCGGTCAAAGGTTACGATACTGTAAATACAGGGGAGTATCTGATGCTTTCTGTGGCTGATAACGGGCCGGGGATCGATTCTGAAGATATGGAGAGGATATTTGAGCCCTTTTATACAAAAAAGGTTATGGGAAGAAGCGGTACAGGGCTTGGGCTTTCAGTTGTCTGGAATGTGGTCCATGATCACAAGGGGTACATAGAGGTTTCGAGCAGCAGCGAGGGCACAATTTTTAATCTCTATTTTCCATCATTGAGTCTGGTGGATTCCAAAAGAAGATTTGCGGTTCCTGTAACCGAATATCAGGGAAATCATGAAAAGATACTGGTTGTTGATGATGTGGAGGCACAGAGAGATATCACATGCAGTATGCTAAAAAGACTGGGCTATGATACCATTGCTGTATCAAGCGGTGAAGAGGCAATCTCCTTTATTCAGAATAATATTGTTGACCTTGCGCTGATTGATATGATTATGGAGCCTGGCATAAACGGCAAAGAGACCTATGAGCGAATGTTGAAAATCAGGCCGGGACAAAAGGCAATAATTGTGAGCGGTTTTGCTGAGACGGATGATGTAAAAATGACACTAAAAATGGGGGCAGGCAGGTATCTGAAAAAACCATTTTCGTTTGAGGAAATCGGGCTTGCCATAAAGGCAGAACTTGAAAGATAATGGCTCTTAACCATTCGATACAGGAGGACTAAATGATCCAGAACTCAATAACCCCTGCAGCAGGTAAACGACTGATTTCAAGAGCCATTGTCCGGCACCCTGCTATCGTTAAAGCCCTGGAATACGGCACCATCGTTATCATTGCAGGCACCACAAATGGATATGTTGCAGAGGAGCTGCTTGCTGCGTGCGGAGAACAAGAAGGATTTTCACGCAAACGCTTTTTTCGCGGGATAACACTCCCGCCGCACTATAAGATCACTGATACAGGCAGGCTGTCTGATGAGAGCCGATTTCCGGGTGATCTTGTTATACAAAAAGGCAAAGCAATAAAGGGTAAGACCATATTTGACGTGGTTGATGACCTAAAGGAGGGTGATGTTATTCTTAAGGGGGCAAATGCCGTTGACCTGATACATAAACAGGCGGGCGTGCTGATAGGCGATACCAAGGGGGGCACCATTGTAGCAGCGCTCCAGGCTGTTGCGGGAAGGCGTGTGCGGCTGATCCTGCCTGTTGGCCTTGAAAAACGTGTTGCTACAGACCTGAACACCATTGCCACTCTTCTTAACACACCGGGAGCGCATTGCGCCCGGATGCTTCCAGTTACAGGAGAGGTTATTACAGAGCTGGAGGCAGTCAATATGCTTACAGGGGCTAAAGCTGAACTGGTGGCAGCAGGGGGTGTGTGCGGGGCTGAGGGCGCAGTATGGCTTGCAATATCAGGCTCGAACGAACAGGAAGAGGCGGCAAAGGCGCTCCTGACCTTAATCAGAAATGAGCCAAATTTTACGCTGTAACAAATGGAGCAGTAATCTCTATTAAGCAGATAAATATGATAAGGTTATTAACCGTTAATGTATGGGTTTAATATAAAACCCTGGGTATATGTTAGGGGGCGAGATGAAGGTCGGAATCGGATATGCAAATGGAGCAGATGGGGTTGCATCGGGCAGAAGGGTCGCTGAAAAGGCTTTTAGAGATGGCAATATTAAAAATCCCTCTCTTGTGATTGCCTTTGCAGGCGGGAGGATTGACCATTTTGATTTTTTTAGTGGCATCAGATCAGTTGTGGGTAATAATCTGCCTGTTATCGGCGGTTCCGCAATCGGGGTTATTACAAACCATGAGATATCATATGGAGGGTATCCCTCGGTTGCTGCTGTCATAGAGCCGGATAATCTCCACATAGAAATGGGTGTTGCAGGCGAACTGGATAAAGACGAAAAAATGGCAGGGGAATCTTTGGGCGCAAGATTTTCAGATACAGGAAAGCTGTTGCTGATGTTCTATGATTCTATAAAAAAAGGGCCTACTGAAAATGGGCCGCCCGTAATGAATGCCTCACCGCCCCTTATCAGGGGAATTGAGAAGAGGGTCAGGCATAATATACCGATCCTGGGGGCGGGTCTGATAGGTGATTATGGTTTTGGCACCACATATCAATATTGCGGTTCATACGTGACCAGCCAGAGCGTTGTGGGGCTGATGCTTGGCGGCAAATTTACCCCCCCATTACAGGGTTATGCATGGGTGCATCCCAAAGGATGGCATCTATCACAGGGTGACAAAGGCAGAAGGACCGGTTATTTATGAACTGGATGGGAGGCCGATTGTAAAGATTATAGATGAACAATACGGAAGCCTTGAATGGCGCAAACAGACCCCTGTTAACAGGCTTACCCTTGCTATAAATCATGGTGAAAAATATGGCGATTTTACAGAGACTGATTTTGTTAACAGGCTGATTTCAGGTGCTTTGCCTGATGAAAAAGGGATAGTGCTCTTTGAACCTGATATAAGTGAGGGTGATGAGGTACTGTTTATGTTGCGCAACGGGGCCATGATGATAGACTCCGTTAAGAAGAATACCCGTGAACTGTTTGATGAGATACTCTCCAGGGGCGAAAAACCGTCATTTGCCCTTTACATAGATTGTGCGGGCAGGACATCTGCCTACTCTGAAACCCTTTATGAAGAGGCATTAGAGGTGCAGCAAATATGCAATAGATACAGTGTCCCTTTGCTGGGCTTTTATTCCGGGGTGGAGATTGCACCGGTTAAAGGAATAAGCAGGGGGCTTGACTGGACAGGGGTTCTTCTTGTATTTGCTCAGTAACCATATTTAACAGGATTCAAGATGGGATCAGAACTTGAAGATATAAAAAAAAAGGCTGAGTATTACAAAAAAATCGCCAAAACCACCGGTGACCTGTTTCTTAGAGAGACAGAGGAGCTCTCTACCCTTGTCAACCGGATCAGGGGTATCGAAAAGGCGCTAAGGGAAAATGAAGAAAGGCTACGCAATATCATAGAACACAGCAATGAGATGTTTTTCCTTCATGATATTAACCATAAATTTATCTATGTGAGTCCGAAATCAGAGGAATTTTTTGGTTTAAACCCTGATGATATGAAGATCACATGGAGCGATCTCATTACTGATAACCCGGATAACAGGGTAGCATTTGAATCAACGATGAAGGCCATTGAGTCGGGCATTAAACAAAAACCCTATATAATTGAATGCAGAAAAAAGGATGGTACTGAGATACTGCTTGAGATCGATGAGTCCCCTGTCATGGATGAACAGGGCCGGGTTATTGCCATAGCCGGTGCAGCAAGGGATGTTACAGGGCGTGAGAAACTGGAAGCAGACCTGCGCCAGGCAATCAAGATGGAGGCTATAGGCACACTGGCAGGAGGAATTGCACATGATTTCAATAATCTCCTTATGGGGATACAGGGGAGGGCATCCCTGATGCTTATGGATATTGACCTGACACATCCTTTTTACGAGCACCTGAGGGGTATTGAAGCGCATATTCAGAGCGCAAGCGACCTTACGAAACAGCTTCTGGCATTTGCCAGAAAGGGTAAATTCGAGGTAAAGCCTGTTGATCTTAACGGGTTGATCAGCCACTCCTCTCATATGTTTGGCCGAGCAAAGAAGGATATCAAAATAAACCTGAAGCTCCAGCCAGGCCTCTGGACAGTTGAAACAGACAGTAGTCAGATGGAGCAGGTGTTTTTAAACCTGTTAATAAATGCATGGCATGCAATGCCTGATGGCGGAGATATCTTTATCAGCAGTGAAAACAGGGTGCTTGACAGCTCTTTTACAGATTCTTTTTCCTCCCCGCCCGGCAATTATGTGAAGATATCTGTCAGAGATACGGGTATAGGCAT
Source organism: uncultured Desulfatiglans sp. (assembly GCA_964643755.1). Lineage (GTDB taxonomy): Bacteria > Desulfobacterota > DSM-4660 > Desulfatiglandales > HGW-15 > JAAZBV01. The sequence continues at coordinate 16,086 of CAZXUA010000048.1, forward strand.
TGATGATACTATTAAAGGGAAGATATTTGATCCCTTCTTTACAACAAAGGAGATGGGAAGGGGCACGGGTCTTGGCCTTGCCTCAGTTTACGGGATCATAAAAAACCACAGCGGTATAATTGATGTTCAGTCAAAAAAGGGGGAGGGGACTAACTTTGATATCTACCTCCCCGGATCAAACAAAGAGGTTCAGGAGGTCAAGACAGTTAATGAAGAGGCATTAGATGGCACCGGGACAATACTGCTTGTGGATGATGAGCCCATGATCATTAATGTCGGAAAGGCACTGCTTGAAAGACTGGGATACAAAGTAATAATTGCAGCAAGCGGTATGGCTGCGGTCAATATCTATGAAGCGGATAAGGATAAGATTGATATAGTTATTCTGGATATAATTATGCCGGGAATGAACGGCATAGAAACATACAAGCGACTCAAAAGGTGCAACCCTGAAATAAAGGTTCTTTTTTCGAGCGGATACAGCATGGATGAGGGGTCGTCTGAAATTATGAACCTCGATACAAATGGGTTTATCCAGAAGCCCTATAGATTTGAAAAGCTGTCGCAGAAATTGAGGACCATGATGGGGACGAATTGAACCCTGCATGGCCTTTTCATAAATTCTTTTTCTGCCGCCTCCTGTATTCCCTGTATAAAAAGTACAATACCACATGAAAACTCAGGATATCTGAAACTGGCAGCGTGAGCCATATACCGGTAAGTCCGAAAAGCGCTTCAAGAAGAAAAAGCACAGGGATAAAGAGTATGAACTGGCGGATGAGTGAGAGCCAGAGGGCCATGCCCCCCATTGATAAGCCCTGAAATGCGGTAATAAAAAGTATGGATGGCCCGATAAAGGTAAGGGCCGAGAGCATTATCCTCATGCCAGGTATTGTTACATTAAGCACTTCAGGGTCTTTCATGAAGATGGCAAGGATCTCCGGTGTCCAGATCTCAATTATTATGGTGAAGAGTATAAGGAGTATTGCAGTGCCCGCTGATGAAAGCCTTATGGCCTTCCACATCCTTGCCTCTTTTCCTGCCCCCATATTGTATCCCACTACTGGAAGAAGGGCATTTGATACGCCCATGATAGGCATAAATGCGAGGTCAGATATCCTCATTGCAAGGCCGACAGCCGCAACAGGGGCAGAACCATATGCGGATACCACCTTGTTAAAAAGTATAAATGCCAGGCTTTCTGTAAGCTGTTGAATGGAGGCAGGCGCACCCACATGAAAAATCCGCTTCAGGATATTCCAGCGTGGAACAAGGCTACCCCCGCTTATCCTGAATGCTGTCCTCTTTGCAAGGATAAAATATAGACCTATCGCCATTCCCGAGCACTGTGCAATGACCGTGGCAAGGGCAGCCCCCTTGATCCCCATTTCCGGGAAAGGGGCTATCCCCAGGATAAGAAAGGGGTCAAGGATTATGTTTATTACACTTGCTGTAATCATGATTAGTGTGGGCTTTACTGTGTCACCAGAACCGCGGATAAGCCCTCCCGCGAGAAAAATAAAGACATTGGCAGGCGCTCCGAATGCGGTAATTACCAGGTATACCCTTCCCATATCCATGATGTTATCTGTGGCACCGAGAAGGCGGAGTATGGTATCCGGCATAAACATAGGGGGTATAAGAAATAGAATCCCCCATATAACACACAGGAAAAATATCTGCCCTGCGGCAAGGTTGACGCAATGGATATTTTTCTCGCCAAAATATCTGGATACAAGGGCGCCTATACCGGTGCCTGTGCCCATGCCCACTGCCATTGCAAGTATCTGGTAGGGGAATACGATTGTGAGCGCTGCTATGGCCTCATGGCCGAGCCTTGCCACCCAGAAGGTATCAACTATATTATAGAGGCTTCCTGCAATGGTGGCTGCTATGCCCGGGAGACTGAGTCTTATGAGCAGGGGGCCTAAAGGGGCGGTTCCCAACCGTTCTGTATATTTTTCCATAAAACCTTTTCTGTCAAAATTGTTTCAAAAACGAACGGTCACGATCTCCAACTTTAAATATATTGTCAACCATAAAATAGCCGATAACATGAAGAAACAATTTCTTTGACACCCTTACCCCGGATTCGTATACTCATTCTACTAATGAGCTTAAGAATAAACCTCAATATTTACACATGGAGGCGCTTCTTGTCCAAAAATAACTTATCATCAATATCGTAATCTGTTTTGGAAATTTCCAGGGAGGTTTTAATGAACAGAAGATTTATATTACACAATTCTCTTTTAATGTCTTTTCTTATGGCAGTAACAGTTATTGTCATGCTACCCGTGTTTTGCATGGCAGATTCCTCAAATATGCCGCTAATCACAGTGATGAATCCTGCCATCACAGAAAAACCTGCGGAAAGGGTGCCCATTGCTCCCAGGCTGAATACACTAAAAGGAATGACCATCTATCTTGTTGATGTTAATTATGAGGGTATCCTTGGCACACCTGTAATGGGTGAGATACAGCGATGGTTTACAAAGAACATGCCTGAGGTAAAGACAGTACTCAAGTTAAAGCGCGGTAATTATGCAACCGATGACCCGGCCCTTTGGAAAGAGATAAAGGATAACAGAGGCGACGGGGTGATACTCGGGGTAGCAGGGTGATGGGGCTGTATAGCGGCCGTGAGCCGCTTCTGCGGAAGTATAGAAAGGGATTATGGTATACCCACTGTGGCGCTTTCAAATGAAAATATTGTTTCATTCGGTATTGATGGCCATGCAAAATACAGCACAGGCATGCCTCTGAGGTTTGTAGGCATGCCCTACCCCTTTACAGGTTTAAGCGAGGAGAGGCTTAAAAATTATCTAAGTGGGACAGATAATGTTACAGGCAAGCCCCTGATGCAGGCCATTATTGATGCCCTTACCCTTCCCATTAAGGAGTCGGAGTGGCCAAAGGAGCCGCCGCCTGAACCAAGGCTTTTAACTCCTGATACAGAGGATAACCTCCAGCGCCTTTTTAAAGACAAGGGGTGGACAGACTATAACCCCGTTATCCTCCCGACCGAAGAGAGGGTAAAGAGGATGCTTGAAGGGACAAGCCATGCCCCTGATGAGCTTATCAAAAAGGAGGCAGGCACATTTGGCACACAAAGGCCATTTACAGTGGAAAAGATCGCCATATTAGCGGTTATGGCCGGCGCTAAACCTGAATACCTCCCTGTAATACTTGCCCTCTCAAGCCAGGTGCCATACATGGATTCCACCACATCAAGCTCCCGTATGGTGCTTATTAACGGGCCAATACGAGAAGAGATAGGCGTCAACTCTGGCATAGGGGCGCTAGGGCCCAATGCGGAAGCCAACTCTGTTATAGGCCGATCAATGGTGCTCATACACAAGATCATCCAGGGGTATAAAGAGGGTGAGAGCGGCTTTTCATCGCTCAGTAACCCAATACTATACAATAACCTCACCATTGCGGAAAATGAGGAGAACCTGCCAGAAGGGTGGAAGCCATTTCATGTGCAGAAGGGGTTTAAGCCTGAGCAGAGCACACTAACAGTATTTTTCGGCTGGAACTTTGTAAACTGTTCAGGCTCGGTTGTAGAGCACTATGCACCCCAGCTTATGATGAGGGACTTTACAAGGGTGCTTGCAGCTACATCTGCCGCAACCCTCATCATGGACCCCTCTGTGGCAAATCTCTTAAAGGAGACACAGGGGTTCAAAACAAAGGAGGCATTTCACGAATGGCTTGCAAAGAATGCGGAGATACCTGCACAGCAGTACTGGGCAAACTCCATTGTATCAGGCATGCAGGGGCCAGCAGGGGCAAAGGATTATAAAAATATTCCTGAAGACCAGATGATCCAACATATGAGTAACCCGCAGATGATAAACACGGTTGTTGTTGGAGGCAAGACAGCCAGTGTCTGGTTTATATCAGATTTCATGGCTGGCATGCCTGTCTCTATTGATGCATGGAGGTAAACAGAATGGGTATAACAAAGAGGGGCGGTTATACAGGTAAGATACTCAGGGTAAACCTGACTGACAAATCCATTACCCATATCCTCACAGAAAAATATGAGGAGTATGGCGGGGGTCATGGCATGGGTTCTGCCATATTTTTTGATCTTGTGGGTGATCAGCTCCCCTTTGAGGCATTTGATCCCAAAAACCTGATCATAATCATGGGCCACCCCTTTGCAGGCACCTTTATGCCAGGATCTGGCAGGAGTGAGGTGCAGGGGCTTGCACCCATGCTCCACCCTGTTGAGTGGTTCGGCCACAGCAGCTTTGGGGGCAGGTTTACCGCACAACTCAAATTCGCAGGGTGGGACGGCATTGTTGTTGAAGGGGCCGCAGACAAACCTGTGTGGATAAATATTGTTAATGACAAGGTCACCATCGAAAGCGCAGATGGTATATGGGGCATGGATACCTGGGATACACAGGAGGAGATATCGAGGCGTGTTAACCCCTCTCTCAGGTTTGGTGAATGGGCAGATTATGATGGGAGCTATTCCACCCAGATACCTGCTGTTGTCTGCTGCGGGCTTGCAGGAGAGAATAAAGGCCGCATGGCAGCCCTCCTTCACGGCCCCGGCTCACAGGCAGCGCTTGGCGGGTATGGGGGTGTGTTCGGTTCAAAAAAATTAAAGGCCATAAGCGCGATAGGCACAGGCAGCGCGCCGGTTGCTGATCCCAAAGCCTTTATGGAGACACGCCTATGGTATAACCAGTTTCAGTTCAATGTGGATAACCCCAGGAGAAAGGAGATGATGGGCGGGTTCTATTTCTGGATCAACGGCTCCCCTGCAGGCGCGAGTGTGAGCAACAATCCCTTTTTCATGTCTGACGGCTCCCCGATTGTACCGGCCCGCGCAGCAGCATGCGCCGCATGCCCTAGGGGTTGCCGCCAGCGACTTGCAAGCGGGGACAATAATGAATCAGTATGCGCCGGCGCTGCCTCTGTATTCCTTGATAATGCAACACGCAAGATGACACGCCAGGGCAATGACATGATGCAGAAATATGGCCTTAGCCACTGGCATTTCATGGCCACCACCAACTATGTTAAACATCTCTATGCGGCGGGCCTCCTTGGAAAGGGTAAACGCATAGAGAGTGACCTTCCTCTGGACAAGTCAGGCACATTAGGTTTTATGGATATGTTCATGCGGCAGATCGCCACAGGCGAGGGCATTGGCAAGGAGCTTTCACAGGGGCTTGCAAGGGCAGCAAAAAGCTGGGGCACCTATGATGAGGATTATCAAAACGGGAAGCTGCAGCTCGCCTACTGGGGCACATCCATGCACTATGACCCGAGGGTTGAGGCAGAGTGGGGTTATGGCTCACTTATGGGTGAACGTGACCTCATGCTCCATGGTATGGCAAACTATCCCCTTCACTGGATGCCGGAGTCCTTCCACATGGAGGGTAAGGAGCCATATTTGTCTGCCGAGCAGGCTGTAACGCTTACAGCGGACGCCATGATACCATACAAGGGTGATCTGTTCATGCTTGACTACAGTGACGGCCCAACAGGCATCTATTCGGAGCACAAGGTTAAGCAGGTGGCCTGGGTAAAACACTATGAAAAATTCTGGCTTGGCTCTAACGGCTTCTGCGGCTGGATATGGCCCATGTGCTTTACCAATAATTCCGCAGATAACAGGGGCGCAACACCAGTGGCAGAGCCAAGGTTCTTTAATGCGGTTACAGGAAAGAACATCACCTTTGCTGATGGCATGGAGCTTGGGCACAAGATATTTACACTGGACAGGGCTATATGGACACTTCAGGGAAGGCACAGAAACATGGAGGTGTTCCCTGATTATCTTCATGAGCAGGGCTCTCCCGGAGCGCTCTTACCCATGTATGATGATAAGACCAAAAAGTGGGTGTACGCGGATGGCAAAGGCCGCACGCTTGATCGAAAAAGGTTTGAAGAGTGGAAGACAAAGTTCTATGAGTTTGAGGGATATAATAAAGAATCCGGCTGGCCTACAAAAAAGACACTTGAAGGTATGGGGTTAAAGAGGGTAGCGGATGTGATGAAGAGTAAAAATAGGCTGGGCTAATGCTTTAAAAATAACCATGCGCTAAATCTGAAAACCAGTTCTCTTATTGGGCAATAGGAGTACTGGGGATATCCATGGTATCATTAATAAAAAGGTTTCAGATATCATTACACTCTGTGAGTGCCTCGGCAAAATGGGGCAATGATAGCAGATGAAAAAGGGTTTAACTTTTTAAACCCTAGAAACCTAATAACCTGACAGCGTCCCCTTTTTTACACATGATATGAAATAGATCGAGGGTGCAATAAAGATTTCCTTGACCCAATATCATTTTGGTACAAAACAGGTTCCTGTATAATCCTATTGCAGATACAGGTTCTTGCCCCGCCATAGCTATAAGAGGAAGGCGGATTAAACCTTTCTCTACTGCGGTAATACGGATAAGTGGTTTGGCAGGAAAAGAAATTACTTCCCTGGTGTCTTTTTCATGTTTCTGTCTTAGCTCATCATAATAGATAGCATCCAAAATTATTTATTTTGACATTAGTGTTTAGCTGATATACTCTTTCTTTCATGGAAAATAAAAATCTGCACATACTTCATGAAAAATTCGCCAGGATTGTTTATCTTGCGAATGAATTGGATAAGGTGCCCAGGACATATGGAACAGGTTCACCCATGACTCCAGGCGAAATCCACATGATAGAGCTTATAGGCGATAATGATGCCAGGCTCAGCGTTACAGACATTGCAAAGTCAACCGGGGTTACAAAAGGCGCTGTTTCCCAGACCCTTAAAAAACTTGAGAATAAGGGTTTTGTGATAAAAGAGATTGATCCTTCAAACCTTTCCAGGATTATAGTAGCTCTCACCTCCCGCGGTAAAACAGCCTATTATGCGCATAAGGACTGGCATGAGACAATGGATGGCGGGTTCAAGACCTTTTTCAGTAACCTTACAAATGATAAATTGCAGTTTTTGAATGAAGTAATGGATAAACTTGAAAATTTTTATAAAAACATAATGAAGTAATTTTTTTGATCATAGCGTTTAGCTGGTAAACACTTAAGGAGGATAAAAATTATGAGCACTATTATAACCGGAGAAAAACCTGCCGGGCATGTATGCCCGCATCAGATAGCATTTATTTTTGATAACCCGATACGCCGGATATTTCAAAACCCCAATAAAATGCTTCGCCCCTATATTTCCGAAGGAGATACAGCAATAGATATTGGCTGCGGTCCGGGATTTTTCACAATAGAGATGGCAAAACTCGTTGGATCTTCCGGTAAAGTGATAGCAATTGACCTGCAGGAGAAGATGCTAGGGCATGCAAGGAAAAAGGCTATAAAACATCATGTTGAAGGGCGCATCAAATTTTTTAAATGCGGGCAGGATAGGGTAGGGCTCGACCAGAAGGCGGATTTTATACTTGCCTACCACATGGTTCATGAAACACCTTCTCCACGTGCCTTTTTAAAGGAACTAAAGACAATGCTTAATGAAAATGGGAAGATCCTGATAGTTGAACCCAAAATGCATGTTACACAAAATGCATTTGAAGAGATGGTATCGGATATAAAAGAACTGGGATTCAGAGTTTGTGATTTTCCCGCGAAAATCGGTGGACGCAGTTTGCTGATTGCAAAACAGATTCGCGGCCCAAGTGAAATGACTGCTTAACTAATTTCACAGGGTATAAGAGGGGACGTAAAAGGGGACATCCTATAATCTCCTGTCACTCAAATTTACGTTTTTCAGGTTTGAATATTTTGCCATAGCTGTAAAATCTCTATCCCTGTGCAAAACAGGGATATTATAAAAAATGGCATGATATCCTATCAGGCAGTCATTGCTTTTTCTTATTGTTATGCCTTTCTTTTTTAGTGCCCTGTATAACTCAGCGGCACCAATAGCAATTTCAAGGGGCTTTGTTTCTAGAAACCGATAAGAGAGTAATATATCTTTTGCAATCCTGTATTCTTTATCATTATTAAAACCTTGTAATATTTCCTGCAGGATAATAGAGCAAATATAGACAGGGTAATCTTCCTGAATTAAGGAATGCAACAGATCGGCTTCTTTGGTTTTTGTATCATTGAATAAATCAATCCACACGGAGGTATCAGCCAGCACACCATCCATTATATCTTCCTTATTCCGTCAAGATCCCCTTCCCATTTAATCTTGCCCTTTAAACCCAGAATAGATTTTCTTTTTTTCTGGGCTATTAATTCTTTGAGAGCATACTCTACAATACCCTTCTTCGTCTTAATAATGGGTCATTGACATGGCTGAATTTATTAATTTGTCATCAATATCAAGGTTTGTTCTCATTTATCCACCTCCATTAATATACGCAAACATAATATAAAAATTACAAATTAGTAAGCAAGGTATTTTAAAAGGTTACCTGTTTCCCTGAACACCTTGATTTTTGACCCTTTAATCAAATCTCCGATTAGCTCATTAAAATAATAAGAGGCAACTCCTGTTATTGAGCGGTGCTGCAATTTTTCATTAAAGTGAATTAAAGCATGCATTTTGCTCAATAATCATTCATTATAGTGATAATTTAACGCTAAAATGAATTTTTTAACCGGAGAAAACAGTGATGAAGCAATACAGTGAATATGAAATAAGGAAGATGAAAGAGGAGCTTTATTCAGGGCTTGCAATGGGTACTATTGACATTCAGGATGCCACCAGGAGAATGCGTAAAATAATCGGTTTGACACAGGCGGATTATGCAAAAAAGGTGGCTAAGATATCCCCCAGAATATCGTCGGAGTTTGAAAATGGCGCTGGAAACCCCACCATCGATACCCTTGAAAAGATAGGTAAACCCTTTGGCCTCACTGTTTCTTTTTTACTGCCTGAATCATGGAGGATTGAGAAGGAGGGATGATAGGCTGCAATATGGTTGTAATAAATTAGTGAAATACTAATTCAATAACATTGTAGAGACATGTCTCTACAGGTTTCATCGGATTCAATCTTATCGAGTAATTTTTAAAAGGCATTTAGAGGCATTAAATTCTTCCCTCAGAAAATCAGCTCACATCTCTTTTCTGATCTATTTAATATCATTAACAGTATTATCAGCCCATGGCATATTTCCCTGCTGATCCTGAAAGGCCGACGGTCACCGGGATTTTTGGCAGGACAAAGGGTGACCCTGTAACCATGTCCCAGATCAATATAAATTCCCACAAATAAAAAATGGTGCACGGGACACTTCTTCTTAACGGCATATATATTATGGAGATGCTCAATTTGGACGGAGTAAAACCGGGCCGGTATGAAATGATATGCCTTTTGCTCAGGATGGAAAAGGGTGATGCATGCCCATGCGTAATCAGGCCTGTGTAAAAAACTTCATTTAAGTCTATTTTACCCATTGCAACTTCAAATTCTAATGATATACTTTTGCCATGTTTCATCATGATCTCCTTCTATGCTTTCTGGCGCTACTCAAACCTGATAGGGAGATCGGGCTTTTATCTACTTTTAAGATGATCAAAACACTTTAATACGATGTTTGTATTATGAAGTCATTGGCCGGTTTGCAGCAAACTGCTTTTTGGACAGTAACTGTTTTATCTTTCTAAGGGAGGAAAAAATGAAATTAGTCAAAGAGATTTTAAAAAACAAGGCTATAAAGGAGGTCTTTTCGGTAACCCCTGAATCGCTTGTTTTTGATGCCCTCAAACTGCTGGCAGAAAAAAACATAGGAGCGCTGATGGTTATCGACAAAAAAGGAAAGGTTGTTGGCATCTTTTCCGAAAGGGATTATACCCGTAAGGTAATCCTCAAAGGAAAATCCTCAAAGGAGACAAAGGTGCAGGATATCATGACCTCTGTACGGGCGATGTACAAAATTAAACCGGAAACAGAGATTAACGAGTGCATGGTTCTAATGACAGGCAAACATATCAGGCATCTGCCGGTTTTTGACGGGCAAAAATTTATTGGCCTTATATCGATCGGTGATATTCTAAAAGCGGTGATTGTGGAAAAGGAGAAGCTGATTGATGACCTGAGTGACTATATTGCGGGCAAGTATGCATAACCTGCCACCTCAAACTGGGTGAAATACATTATGCTATTATAGAGACAAGGCATGCCTCTCTACGGGGTGACGGGATAAAGAGCTGCTAAATTATATGCCCCTAAATTTTTGCTTATAGTTTATTTCTTCCCGGAAGAGGGCATGCCTTTTGCGACAGAGAAAATAATTAAAGCTGGTTTGAGATCATCTCGCCCATGTAATCCATAAAGGTAACCTTGACAGGGGCTGTTACCTCCCTTGATTCGGCAAAATCTCTTTCAAACAGGTCTTCTTTCAACCTTTGCACTGCCCCAGGGTCTGAAAAGGCCAGGTTGGTTTCAAGGTTGATCCTTAACCCAAGTTCGACAAGAAAAATAAGAAGCTGCAATAAAAACAGCATGTTA
>CAZXUA010000049.1:0-8621 GCA_964643755.1 uncultured Desulfatiglans sp.
CTTGATTTCAATGTCAGACATTTCTATCCTCTTTTATCACTATGACAAAAAAATACGAGTTTATTTGTGCAAGAGATACTTGCACAATTTCTATTCCACGCCTTCAGCTTCTATCTCATCCATTATCAGTTGCAGTTCATCGACACATGCACTCAGCTCTGTGATGGCGTCGGCAATTAGTAACTGAGGCTCTGGAAGGGAATTCGGGTCTTCAAGGTTTTCATCCTTGAGCCATGTAATATCAAGGTTATAATCCCTTTGCTTTATATGGTTGAGGCTAAACTTTCTGAACCTGCCATCTTCCCCCAGGTCTTTTCTTTTTGCCCAGCCATTGGGGTCTGCACCATAGCATTTTTCAAAGTCCTCAAACATGGCTGGAGTTAATGGCCTGTCTTTCTTGGTTACTCCGGGGATGTTAGTGCGGCAGTCATATATCCAGAGGTCTTCGGTTTTTAGCCCCTTCTGAAAGAAGATGACATTCGCCTTTACTCCCTGGCTGTATGGCGTAAATGTCCCGTTTGGAAGACGCAGTAGCGTATGGACATTACAGTCTTCCATGAGAAATTTGATTACATCACCTGCCTGATCCGCAAAAAGCACATTATCCGGAAGCACCATTGCAGCCCTCCCGCCTGGCTTGAGGATTGTGACTACATGCTGAATAAAGTTGAGCTGTTTGTTACTGGTGCTTACTGTAAAATCATCCCTCACAGGTGCCTGATTAGCCCCTTTTGTGCCGAATGGTGGGTTGGTGAGGATGCAGTCATAACGCTCCCCGCGTTCAGGTTCATAGATGCTGTCTCCCAGATATATGGTCGGCTCCAGCCCGTGTAAAAACAGATTCATCAGTGCAAGCCTTCTGGGCCGGGGAACAAGCTCCTGCCCATAAAAGGTCTGCTTTTTAATCCTGAGAACATCCTTTCTCTCAAGAGCACCTTTTGTTATATTCATAAGCCATTCATAGGCTGCCATCAAAAACCCGGCAGTGCCGCAGGCAGGGTCGCAGATTTTATATTCTTTACTGACCCTTGGATCAGGCTTCATAACATTGACGATAGATTGGATCAGCACACGAGGAGTAAAATACTGGCCTGCACCCTTTTTCCCTTCTGCTGCGGATTTTTCAAGGAGCCCTTCAAAGGCGGCACCTTTTACATCCACCTCCATTGATGACCAGTCCTCATCATCTATCATGATAATTATCTTTTTCAGGTTAACCGGATTCGTAAACCTGGGCATTGACTGTGTAAAGATGTCCCCAAGCAGACCGGACTGGCGACTCAGGGCGCGAAGTATCTGGGCAAATGCGTCCAGAAGCCCTGTTCCTGATTTTTCACTGAATGGTTTCCAGGAACAATCAAGTTTGATCCTTTTATTATTTTCTTCATACTCCACTTCAGAAAGGTCAATACCCCTTTCATGGGACATCTTTAAAAACAACAGGTAAGTAAGCTGTTCTATATAATCGCCATAGTCAATACCATCATGGCGGAGAGTGTGACAGAAACCCCAAAGTTTGTTTACAACATCAGACATTATTACTCCTGAAAATCATGCTGCAAGCGCCTCATTTATTTCATCTATTAAAGGTTCAAAGATATTACCGAAAACCTGCCGTGCCTTTGACAGGCCCCCATGTCTTTCAAAGACAGGCATGATACCAAAATCTTCTCTTGATATGGCAAGATTACTTATTAAATGCTCCTTAATATAGGAAAACCAGTCTATTTGTTCATCAGTAAAAGAATGTGTTTTTACCAGTTTTGCTACTACACTTTCAACACGTTCCTGCGCTGTCATTATAGGGATATCATAATTGGAGGCATGCTTGATCATAGAGATAATATCCGCAAGGGGTTTTTTATAGACCAGTTCATGCCCGCGCTGCAAATCCTTTTCGGAAAAGCTCTTTTTGACAAGTTTATCGCGCAGTTTGTCCAACGCATCTGTATTCCATTTTGAAGGACGGTAAAGGAGTATCTCTATTGCCTCAATCTGTTCAGGATTTTTTCTGACAAACTCTTCAAAGAGCTTCAGATAGTCTTCCGGTTTTTGAAAGTTATCTCCAACCCTGAACATAACCTCATCCTCCACAGCATCAACAATATCATAGCCCTTAAAAAAGACTTTCTGTGGCCGGGGATAGTTCTCAAGGAGATATTGAAAATCCTCATCCCTTAAAAGCTTCATGGTTTCTGCAAAATTGTTTTGTATACTGTCTTTGAGGTTATCTGTAAATAACTTCATATCACCATCAGGAATATACTTTGAAAATTTCTCCCGTGCTTCAGACCCCATGTTATTTTCAATACGCCTGAGACGTTTTATAAGCCTTTTAATATTATATTCCCTGTCCCGGTTGTCATAAATGCATTCAATGATTTCGGCGATTGAAACTGTCTCTTTCTGAAGTGCAACATTAAAATCTGTGGTATTTTTAAAATATTCAATAAGCCCGCCGTCAAAGCAGTCGAAGATCGTGAATTTTTCCTTGCAGATTTCCGGGCATAACCTGGTGCCCCTGCCCAGCATCTGAACCCACAGGACACGGGATTTGACCATCCTCATAAATACGACCATTTCAATTGAGGGGATGTCAACACCGGTAGTGAGCATATCGACTGTGACAACGATTTTTGGTTCAGGCCGGTTTCTAAACTGGCGTATCTTCTGTAACGGCCGGTCAACGGTCGGGCTGCCGGTTATTTTCATTACAAAATCATCACCTTTATTAAAAACCTCTTTACAGGTTTTTACTACTTCATCCGCGTGGGATATATGTGGAAGGTCATTTACTGCGAATATCAAAATCTTAGGAAATCTTTTATATTGTTCTTCATGCTGATCAATGTACTTTTTAATGGCCCTGATAATCTTCCTGGTACTGTCCGGGGAGGTGATATCCTTTTCTATTTCATCCGCCCTGAATTCTCTTTCATCCTCCAGTTCATCCAGTTTTTCAGCGCCGGTCCTTGTATCTATTTCACCGACAAGTTCACCTTCCTTCAGAAAGGCGCCGTTTATATGAATACCCGATTTTATCTTTACAACATCATAATCCACAAGATACCCGTCAAGTACAGCCTGTTCTGTGCCGTATGAAAAGACCTTGTTTTTAAACATTGCAAGGGTATGGGTTGCCGGGGTTGCTGTAAGCCCTATTTTTACGGCATCAAAATAGTCCAGTACATATTTCCATGTGCCGGTCTCCTTTGCAGAATAACCTCTGTGGCACTCATCGGCTATAATTACATCAAAGGCATTGATAGGAATATCCAGTTTTGTGGCATCAACATCATATTCAAAATCACTCACGGCATCTTTACCGAGCAGATTGATAGACATACGCTGTATAGTAGAGACATAAATATATGTATGCTTTTCCTGTGGATTGGTTAGATAAACTTCAGGTAATACCTTTGAGTCAAAAGGGTGCTCCTCTTCGAGGTCTTCACGCCTGAATTTCTGGCTGAATACTTCATAATCCTTATCAAGCTTTAAACCTTCCGGAGTTTCAAATGCAGACATTGCTGATACTGTTTGTGCTGCCAGTGCACGGCGATCCACAAGAAACAGTATTCTTTTTGCATAGCCCGATCTTAAAAGCCTGTATATTGATGAAACCATGGTAAAGGTCTTTCCTGTACCTGTTGCCATTGCAATAAGCATTGTTTTTTTGCCACTTAAAAAGCCTTTCTCTATAGATTCAATGGCCTTTACCTGATATGGCCGCAAACGGGTTATTTCATTAACAGGGTGTTCAGAAAACCATTTCTCTGCCTTTTCATTATTCCTGTTATATTTGTCAAGTAGCGCCTGCGGTGAATGAAAATCGATTAACCTATATGAAATATTATCCTCTTTCCGCACATCAAGATGGAATATTAACTCGCCATTTGTCGAATAAAGAAATGGCACTCTGTAGTCGCGCCATTCCCCAACAGTGTTTGGGACCCCTTTTGCGTAACGCTTTGCCTGTTCCAGTACATTGCCCGCCCCGACAGAGATCTTTTTTGCCTCTATAATGCCTAAAAGTTTACCATCAACAAAAAGGGCATAATCGGCAGGACCGGTTTCAGTCGGATATTCCTCAACTGCGTGATTGGAGAGTTTTGTATAGTCATTTACTTTGCTATTATGAATGATCACCCAGTTTAGAATTGATGACTTTAGCTTCTCATCAATCCTTTTTTTCCGTGTCGTTGACTCTGATTCTGTCATTTTTATTCCTCATATCGAATTACAGGGCAGGTGTAATGAATAAATCACATATGTCAGTTTCACTCAGTTCTTTTTTGTTGATTTCGTTCATCAGTTTTCCAGTTTGAAAATCAATTTCAGGTCCAGCCGATAACCGGGCTTTTTGTGGCCGATTAATATTTGTTACTTTTAGTTCATGTTTAACTAATGTCCATCCAGAAAGAGACAAATCCTGGATGGTGCTTTCAGTGATCAGCTGTCAGCTTAAGGCTTTAAAACAAAGACTTGGTAAATCGCTGTACGCTCCATCCTGTAAATATCTATTCCTGATTAGAGCTAACTAATTAGAATTATTTTATTTAATGAATGTCTGTATTAGCAGAAAAGTTTTGATTGAGCAAGAGAAGAAAAGGGAAAAGCTCAAGGCTTGAAGCTGAAAACAAAAACCCCATTGTGATTCCAAAGCAACTTCACAATGGGGTCCTTTTTGGAGGTAACTATTATATCATTGCGGGTAAGAGACCCCCGGATGATATGTCAGTACAACTTTGAAATAATAGGGGGCATCATATCCCCAGTCATTGTCAGGATCAGGGTTAACCACAGGGTCATTCGGGTTTGATGTTGGCAGGTTTCTGTAATCAAAATCGCTCATGCCTATATAGACGCTATAATCCCTCGGATTTTCAGTTGTCCACCTGTCACCCACATAAAAGGTCTCTGTACCTGATGGAGTGGTAATATCAATCGGCTCACTGCTTAAAGTAATATCACCATTATTGGCCTTGTAACCGTCATCTGCTCCGGGGTTATCCATGATGATCCCGTTCCCGTTATGATCACGGTAGAATTTCCAGTTATATTCCACATCTGTCGCTACCCTGGTTGCAAGCCTTATCTCCACATCATAATACCACTGTGTATCAGGGACAGCCGGGTCAAGGGTTTTAAGATCAAGCTTGAAAAAGTCCCTGTCACCCTGGTAATCCACAAAACCTGCTATCCACGGGAAGGTGATGGTAACGGTACCATCAGGGTTATTTGTCTTGGTAATATGCAATGCCGCAAGATCAGATACCCTGAAGTTTAAGAGGCTGGTGTCCGCCTTAAACTCAGGCTGTTCTGTTGTCCAGATCTCAAGCTCAAGGTCAGTAGACCTGCTGGCATCCATTGCCCTCTCCTCCACCTCGCTGAAGTAATAGCGATACTCATTTCCGGGCGCGGTTGAAACAGTTGCATCAGGAGCTATAGGCACAACATTTACCAGAAGGTTATAGGGGATAGAGTCACCATCATCATCCTGATAATCAGCAACCCTGATGTAATAATCTGTTGTTGTCTGGGAATTGGCATCTATATAAATGCTTGTCGAAAGCTTTGTAACAGCATCCGAACCGTTTGTGTCATACTGCCTTTTAAGGGTATTGTTGTTAAGCCTTATCTGCACATCATATTCCACCATAGATTCAGCGCTTTCAAGTGAAACCTCCAGAATCTTCGGGCTGTCCGTAGGCACCTGTATCCTGTACCAGTCCACATCGCTTCTGAAGGCGATTTTACCTTCAGTATTTACACCTGATGTAATAAGGGTTGCATTGCTCTCCGTATTATTGCCATTTCCTGCTTCAGCAGGGTCTGTAACGCCAATAACCTCTACATCAACTGAATATGCTGCACTTTCCTGAACCCTGTCTGTCCCTGCTGACTGAACAAGCAGATAGTGGTTGCCTGTACCTGCCTTTATCTGGCATCTGTAAGGGTTATTGCCTCCATTATAATCATGTGTGAATAATACAGCCCCTGATTCCTCCATCAGGCTTATCCTGTAGTCAAGGTTCCTGATATTATCCTGATCAGCCATTGTGAAATCTATAACCTTGATACCGGAAACATTAATACTGTCAACCGGTATAAAATACCAGTCCCTGTCTCCGAAATGATCCGGGTCTTCAGATGATGATGCATAATCAAGTGCAGCGAGGGCTGAATAGGTATTCCCTCCTGATAATGTCATCTGAATGGCCTCATCCTCTGAATCATTTTGATACACTTCATCTGAGTCAAGGGAGACGATATTTATCTTATATGAAGATGACTGATCAGAATCATCATTCCCTGTGTCCTCAATAACCACGTGGTAAGGGTTGGCTGATGGTGTAAGGTGTGTTAAAAACTTAAATCCATTACCAGTTATGTTATTTGTAGAGTCAATCATTGCGCCGTCAGGCCCAAAAAGCCGGGCAGCAGGCCTTACCTGCGTTCCTCCCACAAAAGGACTATATTCTATTTGAATACTGTAGATCCCCTCCTGGCTGATATTGAAGGCAAAGCAATCCTTATCTCCCACATAGTCTATTTTTTCTGTTACTGTGCTCCCCTGGTTATCAACCGTAAGCTGGGTGGCGCTTGAAAAATCATTATTTTCTTCTTCCATGGCGGCAGTAGAAACAGTAAGATGGTACCTCTGCTCAGGATCAGCCTCATCATCCATAAGGTCTCTTACTGCGATATATATATCCTTTGGCTGGTTGATATATATATTTATATCAATATCTGCGGGCAGGTATGCATTTTCCGGGGCATGATCCGCCATTAACCTGTTGTCTTCACTAACCTCATCCTGGTAGGCTGTTACAAGCAGATCCACATCAGGATGAACAGTATCCCCCTCTACTGAAACATTTAAAATAGTATTCGCATCATTTATACGTATGTGGTACAGGTCAACCTCCCCCTCCGTGGATATTGTGCCTGCAACAGAGCGGTTAAGCGTCAATTCACCATTGCTCTGACTGTTATTATTATTGCCAGGCCCATCTGAATTACAGGCGCATAAAATTAAAGCCATTATTGCTATTAAAAACATATTTTTCATGACAGCACCTCCATCTTAAAGAATATCAGTCAAGTAGTTCAAAATCGTTAGGGGTCAGATAAATATCCCGCACTGACTCGTTATAGTTAATCTGTATCTCTGCCATCCTGTATATCAAAGGGCTGTTTGGCAGATCAGCAGGTCGCTGGGCAATATAGAGGCGTATAATGTTGTCACCCGGATTAAGATAGGTGACGCCATCGACCGAGTATCCAAGGGTATTCATGAGGTCGATATTGGATACGGTGAGATTATACTGACGCATCGGTAGAAGCGACCCTGTCTCTGCATCTCTCGGGTAACCCTGATCAATAAGGTTGTACTGGTAACTGTTATCCCTTTTCACCTGTGGATCACTAGCCAGTACATTTGTATGAGCGCGCACCTCAAGCCAGTCAGGATCACCGTCAAAATCGCTGTCCTTTATCAGGTTATTCAGGAGGCAATTTGTCCCCATATAAAACTCCACACCGTCAGGTATCCCATCCTGATCCGTATCTGTCATATACCTGTTTGTGCCCTTTATATATTCCTCGCAGTCATTCAACCTGTCAAAGTCTGTGTCAGGAAATGTGCCATCTTCAGATGCCTGACATGGGCTGTCATTAACAAGGGGGTTCAGCTCCTGCTGAGGCGAGCTTACCTTGATCTCAAAAAAGTCCCCCATGCCATCATAATCTGTATCAGGATTTTGAGGGTCAGTGCCATATTGCATTTCTTCAATATCAGTCAACCAGTCGCCATCACTGTCCATATGCACAAGGTCTGTGCCGGGCTTTACATTCTCATTAAATGCAAGGGCAAACTCTATTGTATATTCAGCCGTTAATCTTAAGTCGGTAACATTTACAAAATCAATTGCCTCGGCATTCTCAAACTCTATAAATATTCCGCCTGCCCTGTGTGCCATCTGCTGCAGCGTATTAACTGCCCGCTGCATATCCGCCTCATCACCAGACCCGAAAAGGGCTGAAAGCAGAAAGGTATGAAAACTGAAACCGCCAACACCATTTTCATTTACCATTTCGTTGAGCTCCTCAACCCTTTCAAATATATCCGCATCGGCCTGGGTCATGGATCCGCCAGTACCATCAGGGACATTTGGCAGACCGTCACTGAAGAAGAGAACAACATATTTTGTCCTTACAAGTGTATCTGCGCCGCCTTCCTGCTGTGCCGTCCGATGGATATCATTTTCTATATCAGCCCTTATGGCATCTATGGTGCCCAGGTAGTCTGTCATAGACTGGTTGTTTGCTCCATCCAGCACCCTGCTTATCTCAGTGGCTGACCTGGTAAACCCCGGCTGGCCGCTGTCATTATTTGTGGTACCCATAACGGAGAGGTTCCAGAGCATGACTTCAAAGGATACATTGGGGTATTCATCCGTGTTGTAGGTGTTAACAAAATCCCTCACGGCGTTCAGCCTCAATCCTTCAGGATCAGACCCCCCTTCCATACCGGGAACCGTTCCCCCCATGCTCCCTGAGCAGTCTATTGCAAAGAGCACCTTGACCGGGAAGATAATATTTTCAGGGTCTTCTGT
>CAZXUA010000049.1:8631-26271 GCA_964643755.1 uncultured Desulfatiglans sp.
TTTCGAGCGGCGGCGCATCACATGCAGAGATAACCACAAGCATTGCCAGGGTTATTATTATAGCCGGAAATCTAGTCATCACACGCATCTCCTATTCCATCATGATCTTTGTCAGCCTGGTCCGGGTTGTATGTTTTTGGGCAGTTATCGCAGGAATCTCCAATATCATCATTATCTCTGTCACTATTTGAGACTGACCTGCATTTGGGGCACAGGTCTTCTTCAGGCTCAAGAAAACCGTCATTATCAAGATCATTGTCACAGGCATTGCCTTCATCATCCCCTACCGAGTAATAATCATCATTTTCCTGGCTGGGGTTTGAAATAAGCCTGCAATTGTCTATTGTATCCGGGACGCCATCATTGTCATCATCATCATCGCATACGTCTCCTATGCCATCACTATCATGATCAGCGCCGCTCGGATCATAGTTAAGGGGGCAGGTATCATTGGCATCCAGGATGCCATCATCATCGTCATCTGTGTCACATGCATCTCCCTCTCCATCGCCATCCGTATCGAGCTGATCATTATTAGCTACATAAGGGCAGTTGTCACAAGGGTCTCCAAAATCATCACCATCCTGGTTTTGGGTCTGCTCATTTGGAGTAAAGGGGCAGTTGTCAAGGAGGTCAAATACGCCGTCATAATCAAAATCCTCCATCGGGTAAAATCTTGGCCCGAAGTTATAGGAAATCACAAGTGGCCCGCCTCCTGCGCCTCCTCCTCCTATCCCGCCGGATGGTGGAGCCCCGCACTGGTCATCAGGGCATTCATCAAAGATATCATTTGCCCATCCTGCTAATGCATTGTTAAAAGGCACTCCTAATAAAAAGGCAAAACCGACCCATACCAGTAATCTTTTTAAATTATTTCTTATCATGACATTGCCTCCTATCTTCTATTGCTTTATAGAGTATTTAACCCCGTTCAATAATATCTCTACTTTTTTCTGAATATTGAAATATTGTCTCTTGCCTCTGAATATGAACAAATTAATGGTACATTGTTTGAGTCAAACCACAGCGTGTTATTATGGCCATAATCATTATTATCTGCCACGGTTTCAGATTTCCATGTTGACCCGTTAAACTGGGTAAACTTGAGATATTTTCTGCTTCTGCCTATGTAGCTTCGTTTATCATAATAGGCTATTGCAGGGTTGCCTGCCGAATCAAATGCGAGAGATGGGCTGTGACCGCATATTGATGACTGATCCACTACCCTGACATCCCAGCTATTTCCGGATTGCACTGCATATTTAAGGTGATCGCCCTCATCATCATCACAATTGAGACACACCTTTGTATAGGCTACAGCAAAGGTGCCATTAGGCGTTTTTGCAGCGCTGATATCCCCGATTGTCCACCCGCTGCCTACCTGCTCCACCCATTGTCTTGACCATTCTCCATTACTGTTTCTTCTGGCAAACCATAACCCGTATGTATTGCTGTAATCAGTTGATTCAGCAAAAAAGACAACCGGATTGCCACTGTTATCAAGAAGCAGTTTACATCCGTAACCAACCCCTCTGTGAACTGCTGAAGTCTGGGTAAAAACACTCCCATATACCGTCTCTTCCATGTCAGCCCATTCACTGTAAGCCACAGGATCACCAAGCGAACTCCATTCATGTCTCACATAATTCAATGCCGGATATTCAAAATTGTATGAATCCATCCCTTCATAATAGAACTGATAGGCGATATGAATATTCCCCGATGAATCAACAGCTAAAGAGATATCGCTTCCTGCAAGGCCGTCATAGAACGGATTACGCTCAACATAGCCAATTGCGCCTGTATATTCTGTCCAGATGTTGCTTCCCCGTATACTGAACATAACATCTGACTGTTCGCCATCGCTGGGGGCCTGGTCTCTGAATAATCCGCCCTGATAGGCTATAACAGGGACATTAGAATTAGTCAGCGCTAAAGCAAGGGGATTGCAGTTGTCAAGCCCCTTTCCCCCTGTTTCTGGCGGGATCGGATCAAAGGTCTCTTCGCTCACTATGCTGTTTGTAACACTATCCCACAGGATAAAATTTATATTATAACGATTCTCTTTATTAAAATCTGTACCGTCACTGAAATAGGCAATCCTGATATTACCATCACTTCCCTTTACAGCCGTTACTCCTGGGGTTAAAAGGCCTTCAGCATTAAGATGTTTCACAAGGGTCATATCCCACGTTCTTGTATTTGTTGGCTGGTACACAGGGGGCTCGTTGGTTGCGCCTGTTCCGCCACTTTTTTTTCTGGAATCACATCCATAGATAATCA
Organism: uncultured Desulfatiglans sp.; assembly: GCA_964643755.1. GTDB lineage: Bacteria > Desulfobacterota > DSM-4660 > Desulfatiglandales > HGW-15 > JAAZBV01. The sequence continues at coordinate 10,915 of CAZXUA010000049.1, forward strand.
TCGCGCCTGTCAGGACGGTTATTATCAAATGAAATGTACGCCTAATTTTTCGTTGTCCGCATGTCAGCATAATAATATTCCTTTGCCTTTGGATGTATAAGCTCTGATGAAGTAATATCCGAAGCATTTATCCCGTTTTTCATAGCCATTGCCTTATCCTTGTGGCCATAATATGAATAGAGACCCGCAAGGTTAATCTTTGCCTCTATTGAATCCTTATTAAGTAAAAGCGCCTGTTTGAATTCGTCCCTTGCCAGCGTATCCTCTCCCATATAGAGGTGGCATACCCCGAGTATTGTAAAGAGAGTCGATTCTGTCCGCTTATCCTTATCCGGGACATTTTCCATCAAATTCCTTGTCGCAAGGATTGCCTGTCCAAAATCCCTTTTATCTATATATGCCTTTGAAAGGGCAATGAGGCTCTCAACCTGTCCGGATTTTCTGTAAAGGCTGTCATATATGGATTTTAACTGCTGATCGCTTAGACCTTCCTTGCCGACCTGGCTGTCAGATATCCTGCCGTTAAATATCTTAAATGTTTTGCTCTGCGTCTCTGATCTGTACTCAGGCTGGTAATAGGCGACCATTTGAGGATCGCAGATCTCCCATTTTCTTGAGAGTTCTGCAGAGGTATCCATGTACTCATTACCCTTTTTTGTGTAGACAGAGGCCTTTTCGTTTATTGCGGCTATATAGGCCTGCCTCTCTTCCTCTGTAAGTTCAGGAAGCGGGGCATTCTTTAAAAATGAGGCGAACTCGAAATTGAGGAGCGCAGTCTGATAACATGACTTAAGCGCCCATTCAGGCGACTGGTAGCTGATTACCTGCTCATATTTTTTTTCAAGATCAGCGAGGAGATCTGTCTTTTGTTTTACAATCGCATTATCTATACTCTCAGTAAGTTTCAGGGCATAGTATCTGTCTTCCTCTCTTTTAACCTCTGTAAATACGATTCTGGCAACCGCATCATTCATGGCCGGATTCTTTTTTCCAAGCCCCTTTTCATAGGCTCTCAATGCGCTTAAATAATATCTTCTTGCATTATCACTTTCATTTTTCTGATCATATATAAAGGCCATTATGGCATCTGCATGTATCTTTCCTGCTGGGCCGAGAGATGCATATCTGGTTTTCAGGATCGATAATGCCTCATCATAATTATTACTTTTAATGGCGTTTCCTGCGATGCTAAAGACAACCTCCTCCTGATCCTTCTTTGAATACAATGGATGGTTCAGGAGTGCCAGATAATGTCTATTTGCCATATCATACTGGCCGAAACTCTCCCTTATCTTTGCTGCCTGGCTTAAAAAATCCGCTGATGACTTGTGATTCGGCTCAAGAGTAAGGAATCTCTCCATATAGTCGACCAGCAGTCTAAAGTGGCCGATCCTGTATGAAGTATCTATCATCCTGTTCATTGTCTCTTTTGAGCGGGGAGATTCCGGAAATTTATTGATAAGGGATTCGCCTGCTGTTAAGAGGGTTTCATAATCATTCTTCTCCACTGCCGATACAACAAGGGCATTCAGCGCCTGCTCACCCATGCCTGAAGATGCCTTATCATCCGCAATGTTTAAGAGTTCCTTCTTGCCCTGATCCCAGTTATCCACAGCAGCAAGTGTCATGGATGATACTATCTTTGAGTCTGCATTCTTTACAATGGCGGCTATTTCCTGCTTGAATTTACTGTCGGAAATCCTGTCATTGGCCAATATCTTTTCTCCATATTCATATAGCCCCTTATAGTTTTCATCCATATTGTAGATATCAAGCACAAGATGAGCAGCAGCCTTTGCTGACTCTCCTTCAGGATATTTTTCAATAAAGGCTGTTAGCTCTTCTACTGCCTTGTCATTCATCCCTGCGTCATAGGCAACCCAGGCGACATTGAAAAGCACATCCGGGATAACCGGGCTCTGCGGATAGTTAGAGGCATACATCTTTCCTGTTGCCCTCATGCCCTGTCTGGCATATGTTATCTCATAATTGCTTAGGTGTTCCTTGTCTTTAAGGGCATTATAATAGGATATAACCGCACTGTATAATTTATCCTGTTTATCCTGGGGATCAAGTTTGATCGTATTAATTATCTTTTCATAGGCTTTTCCTGCCTCAAGATACTCTTCAGCAGAGAAGAGGGCTTCCGCATAGTTTTTCTGCATATCTGCCATCACAGGGCTTCCTTCAAAAAATTCAAGGTAGCTCTTATAGGCTGCCCCGGCTATCTTGAAAGATTCCTTTGACTTTGTTTTTCTTGCCCTGTCATGAAGATGGGTTACAATATTTCTGGCATAGGCCTCATATTTTTCTATATCCTTTTTCTTCTGACTCTCTTCAACATTTATAGAATATTTCTCCCTTTTCAGTGCTTTGACTATAATATCAACATCCCTGTCTGCGCTGTCATATGTTCCAATAGCCTGCACACACTCAAATATGCTGTTGCAGTATTCAAGGAGTTTATTAGGGTCCTGCCGTATATCACACAGCTCCCGGTAAAGGGTGGCGGCCATTTCCCATTTCCTTTTTGCAAAATATCTGTTTGCCAGCTTCTCCATAACAATCGTGTATGATTGCCTTGACCAGGAATATCTCTTGAAATAGTTGACAGCCTCTTCAGGTGTGCTGTTCTTATAATATTCAGGATAGCAGTAGGCCATATCAATAAGCGATTCGAGACGCACATCAACATGCCTGTATGTATCCACATCCAGCTCCTTGTTTGTCTCAATATCCCTTACAGCCTCCTCAAACAGCTTTATCGCTTTTTCATAATCCACTGCGTTTATAAAACACCAGGCGAGTTTGTACCGCGCTATGGGAACCGCAGGGCTTTTGGGGTAGTCAAGCACCTTTTTATAATGGTCAGTGGAGAGCTCAAGTTCCTGCTGGGCAAAATAATAGTCACCTAAAAGCAGATATGCCTCGGGGATATAATTACTATCAGGATGATTCTTGATCAGGGCCTTATAACAATTCACCATTTCATCTATGTTTCCCAGTTCTCTGTGTTCATGGGCCATAAAAAAATAGACCTTATCCCTGTCAGGATAATCAGGGTATTGATCAAGTATTCTCTGGTATATCTCAACCGCCCTGGTTTTAAAGACCTCATACTCAAATTTACTCAGAGAAGATTCCTTTTGATTGCCGATTTTTTCCTTCTGTATGAAATAGACTATTTTTGATTTTTCTATATAAAGCTCTGCCATGCGCATATAGAGTTCAGGCACATAGGGTTTGCTTCTTGACCGGTCTATCAGAAGCTTTGTATTGTCTATTGCGAGGTCTATCTTCCTGTTGTCCTGATTGAGTTTTATAACAAACTGCTTCTGCTCCTCTGCCTTGTCTGTTGTTTTGTAGATATCATCTATTGCCTCTTCAGCATAAAGGCTTAACCCTGTCAGCATAAAGAGCATGCAGGCTCTGCAAATGATGCGCTTTATTATTTTTGATTTTTCTCTCTGATTTTTGCTCATTTGAAAAATATGTCCCATTCTTCCATGTTTTCGCATTTATTCTGGAGTGTGACCTCATATGTTTCCAGTTCGTCATTCCAGAACTCACCCTGAAACTCATACAGAGCCAGCCCTTTTGTCACCTTCTCTTTTATTGTCTTCTCCTCAGCAAACTTACTCTCATAGACCCGCTGATACATATCCAGACCTATCTCGTATTCCATCAGGTAGGCATCCTCTTCATATCTTAAGAGATCATCTGCAATCATTTCATAACCGTCATATATCTGCTTTCTTAAAGTATCGCTGCTCTCTTCGATCTGAAGTTCATAGAGCCTTAAAAGGTAACTTTTTAACAGCTCATCAGGAATGGCCTCACACTGCGCCTTTTCTTTTTCTAATAGATCAAGAAAATTAAATGTTTTTGTTATGCCGGGTTTATTAAGGAGCACCATCATAAGAGGCGTATTTTCTTCTGGCAGGCTTCTCTCATATAGTTTTGTTATGGCTTCACCATACCGTTCTTTGAACTCATTGACCACATAGAGCGCATTTTTGTAATTACAGACATCCTTGTAGATAAATGATTTGAGTATAAAATACTCAGGCCTGAAGGCATTCTCAAAACTTGGCGCCTGGAAGGAATAAAGAAGCCCCATTGCCTTTTCGCTGTTACCCATTCGGTAATGAACCCAGGCCCTTTCAAGGAGATTATCAGCCTGATCTATAATATTTTTTTCTATTTCCATGTAGATCATATCTGCGGTGTCGTAATCACCCTTTTCATAAAGAAGCCTTGCGAGTGTCTTTCTGCTCTCATCCTTGAGCTCCTTTGAAGGCTGACTGCTTATCAATATCTCCTTAAGAGAATCTATAGCCCCGTTAATATCACCTTCATATACAGAGAAGAGCGCCTTCTTATAGATGTAATTGTAATAGTATTTGGATGAGGGATTTATCTTTTTAAAATGATCATTGCCCCATTCCTTAAACCTGTGTTCCCAGTCATAGAGCCCCTGCATATAGTTGATAAAGTCTGCTGTTTCGCCTTCAACAAACCCATAGTCCTGGTCACCAACTACCTGACTCACCATAAACTCCTCATCATAGGGAAATGTGCTTATGTTATTCTCAAGGAGCCCCAGGCAGTATGTTACTATCTTGGGATTGGGTTTTCTTGCCACAAGGTCACCCAGCACATCATTGGCTGCATGTGACAACTTCATTTTATTGAGACTGATGCCAAAGAAGAACTGTGCCCATTCATAATCCTCTTCATCATGATTAGACATAGACATAAAGTGGTAAAGTTCTATTGCCGCATCCCGGTATCTTTTTTCTGAAAAAAGCGCATAACCCCTTTTGAACCGGTTGCGTTTTTCATCTTCACTGCCTTTAATGACCTGTGGCATCTCAACCGCCCTATCTTTTAACTCCTTTTTGAATCCCATTAACTCCTTTACATAATTAATGGGAGACTTGATCATCTTGACCGGTGAGATGGCATATGCATTGCTGCATAAAATCAGAGCCCCTAAAAGGCAGATAGCAATTTTGATTCTAGAGTTCATCATCTTTTTCCCTTTTCAGGTACCGGTTCAATTTTTCTATGGTCTCATCCTTTTCAACCTTCCTGGGTTTAAGGTTAAACCTGTAACCGATACCAACACCGACATAGATCCTGTTTTCCATGCCATCACTCCAGAAGTTCATAATGTCGCGGATCTCAACATTGAGGCAGAACTTTTCATTAATAAAATATTTACTCCCAACCCCGAAACTCGCCGAAGGAACCATTTCACCTGTGTCGCCATTATTCCGAGTGCTCCCCTCCGGATAGCTCCAGTCGTAGTTTACGACCCCTCCGCCTGCAAAAAGATATGTCTCATGGTTTATTACCCATTTGTTAAGCACTGCATTTTTGCCGTAAAATGGTTTAAACACCAGATGGGAATGAACCATGAATGTAGGTTTTGCAAACTCGGAAGGGGTAACCCCGAATTGTGTTTCAAGATCAGATTTCAGATCATTATCAGGCGCCAGTATATACTGTGCCCTTGCGACCTCCCATCCGTAATTTTCGTTCAGGTTGAATATGTAACCGAACCCTATGGGAAAGGGATGGAAAAATTCCTCGTTTGCAATATAACCGACATCAAAATTTATCTCATGATCCCGGTGAAAGATGCGATTCTGAACTGCATAGACCCTTGCCTCATCCTTGGAATCTTCACCGGAAGCATTACTTACAGGGAAAAACAGAAAAACTGAAAGGGCGATTATTGCCAAATACTTTTTCATCACTTGTAGACCTCCTTTAAAATGCCACAATATCAAACACAAACGGATATGAGACTATAACCTCAGCGCCACTGGGTTTTGGAAACTGCCAGCCACGAATTGAATCTTTGATGCAGTTATGGATCTCGTGAGAATTGATTGAAGATGATTTGATCCTAACCTCTCCAACCTCTCCTGACATCAATATCTTCCACTCAAACATTACCTTACCCATAATTGAGGGATTATTAATGAGCTCGGTTTCATAGCAGTAGGTGATGTCCCCCAGATGCTGATCAATAACGCGCTTTACCGCCTCCATTGAAAGCCCACCGCTTATCCTGACAGTTTTGTCAGGCGTTACTGTAACCATGCCCATGACCTCTTTTTCGCCTGTTGTCCCCTTCTGGAGCGCAGCTACCCTGCCCTCCCCTTTGGCGCCATGACTCCTCAATACCTGACTGGCGCCCTTTGTGGATACTATCGCCGCAGATGCCTTGGGCACAGAAATCTCGCCCGTGCCCAGCTTTCCAACAACACCTCCCACCTTGAAATTGCCAGCGCTTACATTTGGTGTGGACACAGCATCAAGGTTAGTAACCGCAGCAAGGGCGCTACGCGGCTGGATACCAACCGTATCGGAAATCATACTCAGGATCCCTGTCTGGTTAATATTCCTGGCTGACACATTACCTTTGCCAGATCCACCGCCTGCATCAGGATGCATGTCAGGCCCTGAAGCAGCGCTAACCTCTCCCGGTTTTGCGTCAGCAGCGAGTTTGACAGGTTCCTTTTTGGTCATTACCGGTTCCGGTTTTTTCTTTACTATCTGCTCCTTTACTGGCGGCTGTGGTGGAGCCTTAGGTTCAGGTTTAGGCTCAGGTTTTGGTTCCGGTTTTGGCAGTGGATTGATTACCTTTTCAAGTTCTGCTATCTGGGTGGAATCAAGCTTAACAAAGCGGGGTTCATCAACCGTTTTATTTTCACTGTGAAAAGATGGGATAAACCCCAGGAATGTTAAAAATACGATATGAAAGACAAGAGATACACCGAGATGTTTGTATGGCTTTTTACGTGACCTTGCTATTTCGGGCGCTTCCGGTATAAACGACCTGCTCACAAGGCGCATCTGATATTCAAAATAGCCATCAGAGATAACCGACCTGCCTTTTAATGGTATTGTTTTACCGAATATCCTCTTACGTCTGTTTGTGCAGTTTTCATCTTTGATAAGCTCTTCTAATGCTAAAGCGGGCCTCTCTTCGGTCTCCAGATATCCCTGCAGATCCTCCCTAAAATAAAATCGCGCATCATCTGCGCCTGTATACTCAGCGAGACAGAACCGTTTGTTCATATCATCAGTTATAAAAAACCTCTCATTTTCATCCAGATGCCTTATATCAATTATCTCATTCCCATTAAGTTTCAGGATCTCAAGATATTTTCCATTGGATGGATTGTGAGATTCGCATGATCTGTTCAGTTCATTTATTCTGTCTTTCAGGAGAAAATTGGCGGGGAGATCAATATCATCCTCATCGCACTCATCATCTGTTGCGGCACCGTAAAACTTCCAGAGAGCCTTTTCTTCTCTCTTTTTACTGAATTGCATTATCTTTTCATCAGACACTATCTTTTTAGATGGTTCACTCTTCTCTATTTCCTTTTTAATGGGTGCATGTTCTGTGATTGAAGAGGACCCTTTTTCAGGCGCCTTTGCCTGTAACGGCGCACGATTAATTGCGCTCCCTCTTGCATAAAGCCTGCATATCGCACCGCTCTTTTCAACAATGGATTTATATCTTTTTGCGGTCTCTGCATCAATATTGCTTTTCAGTATGACTTTGCTTCCTTTAAAAAATGGCTCTATGCGGGATTCTTCAACCTTTAATATTTTTGCGAGGCCTGATTTAACATACTGAACATCAATGCCTGTTTTAATGTCACCCTCAAACACCAGGTCAAAGAGCGTATCCTCCGCCTTCTGGCCTCCCTGCAAAAGGCTGAAGAGATCCACTTCAGGTGTTTCATCTTTTGTTATTTTACCGGTATTTATTTTAGCCTGCTCTGTAATAAAAATACCTGTGGCGCTAGAAAAAGAGGCCTCTTCGTTAACGGATGTTTCCTTTATTGCTTTTATATTCTCATTGTCAGGAGCTACTTCAGATGATTTATTTTCAGTCATCCCTGTCTGATAGATGATTGCAAGTGTATAGGGGCCGATGCCCACCTTCTCAGAAATATTAATAATGGAAATGCCGCATGATGCGCCATTTATCATAAGGCTTGACTTCTGTGTCTGATCAAGGATTACAACCTGTTTGTCTATCAATGTGATACATGCATGCTGATCAGCAATCGTTTCATCAGAGAGCACAAGGTCTGCTTCAAGGCTTTTTCCAATGACTATCCGCCCCTGTGAGAATATCTTTTTACCAATGAATTTTTCCCCCTTATATACCTCTATTCTTATTGATTCATTTGCGGTATTCTCACTATTTGTGACTGTAGAGTTACCGGTTTTAACCGGATTACTACCCTCTTTTACCCCTTTGTTATTTTCATGTATCTTATCCATGATGCATCCACCCTTTTTTCACTGACAGGGAATGTCATGACTACAGGTCAGGAATATTTACCTTTTCTCGCTTACCTTCAGATCCTCCAGGATCTCCTTTCTGTAATCATCCCTGGTTTTAAGCATACTTTTTATGTTGCTCTTTTTACGGTGCAGCAGATATACGGCGCCTGATTTTATGCTCTGGCCCAGTATATAAGAGTTCCCAAAATCAATACGTTCCATAAGGGAATCCTTATCAGGGGCAATATCTGTTTTATCTGACTTATCCGACGTATCCGACGTATCTGCGTTCTCAACTTGCTCAAACTCTTCTGCACTTTCATCCTCAGCAGGAAGATTGGATGAAGTGCACAAAATTAACAAGGCTGAGAATAGGGCTGTTAATAATCTTTTTAAAATCAACCTTTTCATGCCTTTCTCCTTATTTTCATTCCTGAAGCACTGCGAACTGGAAGTTGGGATACCCTGCCAGCCCTGCTGTCTTTATTACCTGGTTAATCACTTTAAACTCATGGCTCTTGTCGCACACAAATACTATCTGCTGCTCTTTTGTATTACCCTCAATGTTTTCCGCTGCCTGTTCTTTGCTCTTTTCAAAATTCTCTTTCAGCCTCTTATAAAGAAGAGATGTCTTGAGATCCTTTTCATCAACCCCGCTTATCTTTCCATTTTTCACATCAGCAACCTTCTCATCATCAATCATCAGCTGGCTCTTTGTTAAAACCAGTTTAAGGTTTTGATCATAATTGATTTCAGCAGATGATCGCGGCAGCTCAAGATCCTTATCCAGTTTGATGCTTTCCGGCCTGTCAGAAAGTGAACATAAAAGAAACAGCAGCACTATGGTGAACATATCCATCATTGATGTGAGCATAAGTTTCGGCGTAACGCCTGATTTTCTTCTTTTTTCACCGAGTCCCATTGATCTAACTCCTAACCTACTGAACCGGATAAAACTACATTCGGAAAAAGTGTTATCTCCCCTGCCTTTCTTGCCATGTCCATTGCGCGAATAATGGTCTCATAATCAACGCTGTTGTCAGGCACAAGGATCAGGGTTTCACTCTTTGGGTATTTTGCCTTTATATCCTTCAGATGGCTTGAATATTTATCCATTGGAAAGCCGCTGCCATCAGTTGGGTATTCTGCCTTGAAACCCTCAAGCTCTTCTTCAGTTAACCTGTCGCTCATTACCGAGAGCCTGATCGATTCCTTTTTTAGCTCTGCAACAACAGTCAGGCTGATAGAGCTCTCTTCTCCTGCATTATCTGCATTACCACTTGAAAGGACAGGTATTGATGTGTTCACAGCCTTTATCTGATAAAAGCTTGCAGACATAAGAAGAAACGGGATAATAACCAGAAACATGTTCATTATGGGGACCAGATTTGGCTCGCCATCCTCCATCTCTTTTCTTTTAAGCCGCAAAAAGGCAGACATTATATGCTCCCATCTTTCTTTAATGTGGAAAGTGAATTGGCAAGGGAGAGGGCCTTTTCTTCAAACTGATCAATTATGAACTCACCCCTGTTATTTAAGATGTAATAAGCAATAAGACAGGGTATCGCCACAATAAGCCCGAATGCAGTGGTCAGCATGGCTACCGATATACCTGATGCGAGCACCTCCTGTTTCATTGCCTCACTTGCGCTTGAAACACTCTTAAAGGAGAGCATCAAACCCTGTATTGTTCCCAGCAGCCCCAGCAATGTTGAGATATTTGCAAAAAGCGTAAGAAGATTTATGCGCGCCTTGATCCTTGGGATCTCTCTTAATATCTTTTCTTCCATTGCCCGCTCAATATCCTTGTCCTTTTTATCCGATTTTATAAGACCGGCCTTGAGAATCCTTCCCAGGGGATGGTTTTCTATCTTTGAACACTCCTTAAGGGCATCACTGTAGTTTGCCTTTTCAAGCGCCTTCATAATCCCGTAAAAGGCCTTGTCCATATTGAGCTTAAGCCTGAAATATAGATATGATGCCCTTTCAAAAAACAGCGCCAGGGCGATAATAGAAACACCAAGAATTATGTACATAAAAATGCCACCTTGTGAAATCATGCTGAACATGTGAGCCTCCTTAAATTTCATCTTGTTTTGATGTGGGAGATGGAAATGCATTTTCAATACCATTAAAAGTGCAAAAAATAATTCACTATGGGCGATGCAAGTGTGAAAGCGGAAATTTCTTATGGTTTTTCAGATCGTTATATCAAGTCTGATCAGGTAAAAATATTTTTTATTGGCTGGCATAGGGGTGGATCGTAAAGGCAGAAAATGGGACTAATGGCTATATTTTACTCATTCAAAGTCTACTTTATTATACTTTTATTACCTGTAACCGGTATTAAAGGGTCTTCAATGTCTTATTTTAAATACTTTACCATCAATAATATCAGGCTGCCAATCAGTACTGTGATCTTTTTTACCCCTTAAGGAGGCCTTTTTACAGGCTGAATTGGGGAGAGACTACAGGCTATTAAGAAAAATGGTAATGTCGACATCTGTTCACTTATTTATACACAGGTTAGATATGGCTGAAAAACCAGTCACATTTATATGGAATTACGGACAATGAACAGGGATGATTTCCCTGTCTATGAATAGGCTGCCCGGGGAAGCTATAATACTATCTTACCTTTGAAGCCCTCAATAAACTCACCTATGATAGTGGCATCCTGAATCCCCTTTGACCTGAGTCTGGCTTCAAAATCAATTGCCTGATTTTTACCCATGGCAACAAGAAGGCCACCCGATGTCTGAGGATCAAATAAGATATCAAGCATAACAGGATCAACACTAGCAATATCTTCAACCTGGCCTTCCCTGTATTTCCTGTTCCTCAAGGCGCCACCCGGCACAATGCCCATCTGGGCGAATTCAATGGCCTCAGGAATAACGGGTATCCTGTCCCTGAAAATCCTTAAGCCAACAGCCTTATCATCAATCATCTCGCAGGCATGGCCGATAAGGCCAAATCCTGTGACATCAGTGCATGCGCTTATGTGGAAATTATCAAACTCTTCTGCCGGATATTTATTGAGGCTTGACATTATCCTGACCACCTTTTTGATAAGCTCATCCCCGGCTAGATTGCCCTTGATGGCGGTATTCACAATACCAACACCGAGAGGTTTGGTAAGGACAAGCAGATCGCCCGGTTTTGCACCCCTGTTTGCCAGCACCTTTTTGGGGTGCACCTTACCTGTAACAGAAAGGCCGTACTTGAACTCATCATCTTCAACACTGTGCCCCCCCACAAGCAGGGCGCCAGCCTCCTTTATCTTGTCAAGACCGCCTCTTAACACCTCCTGCAGCACGCTGATATCCATCTTGCTTACAGGAAAGCCTATGATATTCATTGCCGTAATGGGCACACCGCCCATTGCATAGACATCACTCAATGCATTGGCAGCAGCTATTCTCCCAAATGAGGAAGGGTCATCAACAACAGGGGTAAAGAAATCCACTGTCTGGATCAGGGCCAGATCATCTGTAAGCCTGAGCACACCTGCATCATCCGATGTATCCAGCCCTATAAGGAGATCATCGCTGTGAGGAAGCTCCAACCCGCAAAGCGCCTTTGCCAGGTCCGCCGGACCCAGCTTGGCGGCTCAACCCGCCCCTTTTACTGTCTCTGTGAGTCTTTTATTTTCTTTTATCTCTGTCATAAATAATAATCTCAATTAATTACACAGCATAATGAATGCTTGAAAAATGGATATCATACATAACAAAATATGTCATTTATTATCTTGTCACAGGGCACTACTGTCTTACAATATTCACATAACTTTCAACAATAAGATCCGTATGCTGTGCAATAATATTAAAATGGTTGTCTGCATGTAAAAGAACACACCCTTCTAATATTGCACATGCGGCTATTAGAATATCTGTATGGGGAACAGTTATTCCTTTTCTTCTAAGTTTGAACGCCAGGACACTTGCCTTGTCCCAGATTATATCGTCTGTAATAATATCATCCAATGTCATTAAACGATCCTTGAGGCGCTCAAATTCAGAATCTGTCTTTGCACCTGAAAGCAGTTCAAGATTTATTATTCCAGTAGTGAAAACAAGATTGTTTCTTAATAGATCATCAACTCGACTTCTGATCTCCGGGATAAAATCCTTTCTTAAAGCAAAAAGCCAGACTGAGGTATCAATTAATGCAGGTTTAATCGGCATTCCTTGACTCCTTTAATTCATCTAATGTCAGATCTATATCAAAAGTACCAAGTTCTTTTCTGAATAGTTCCCTGTTATGATTTCGTACCAGAGATTGCAACCCTGCCTCGATTACCTCTTTTTTTGTTCGTGCCCCGGTAGCCTGAATTGCCTTTTCAAGGAGTTGTTCCTCTATGGATACTGTAGTCTTTTTCATTACCATCTCCTAATGCCATATAAACAATATGGTTATTCTATACATACTATGTATACGCGTCAAGGATAAACACGGGTGAACTAAGTGCATTACAATATATTATTTCTAATCCCTGTTAACGGTTTGAGATTTCGGAAAATCTTAATATTTATATTGATGTTATGAAAATAAATTTTTAGTTTATTTTATTTTTGTTTTTTTGTTTATTATCAATATGTTTTTTTATTTTAAATTTATTATTGTATTCATTAGAATACATTTTATCCATTTTTTCAACTTTCCACATAGTAATGACAATGGATAAATGCTATATTTTTTACACAAAATAACAGGTTATAAATATGAAAACTCCTGATAATAGTCCCGGGAAAAAGGAAAAAGAAAAGCCCATCATCTTTGACTATCTTGATTACAGGGCCTTCCTCAAGGATTTGTTCGAATACAAAAAACAGAGGAACTATCTCTTCTCATACAGGGTTTTTGCAGGGAAAGCCGGTTTTTCATCACCCAATTTTTTGAAATTAATAATAGACGGCAAGAGAAATCTCTCCAATGAGGGTATAGGAAAGGTGGCAAAGGGCTTTGAATTTAAAAAGCAGGAAAGGGAATATTTTGAAAACCTTGTATACATGAATCAGGCATCAAGCCATGATGACAAGGATTATTACTATAAAAAGATGATGACAGTGAATGGCTATCTTAAATCCCACAGGATCGATAAGGCAGGCTATGCATATTTTTCAAAGTGGTATTACCCTGCAATACGTGAAATGGTGGTTTTTGGAGATCGCAGTATTACACCTGATAAAATAGCGCAGTCATTAAACCCTGGTATTACAGCAAGGGAGGCAGAAAAGGCGCTTGATGTGTTGCAGGAGCTTGGCCTGGTCATAAGAAATAAAAAAGGCCTCTGGGAGCAGGCCGACACTGTTGTTTCCACAGGGCCTGAAGTTAAATCTCTTATAATTACAAACTACCACAAAGAGATGATGAAACTGGGTATGGAGGCTATTGAACGTTACCCTTCAGATGAAAGAGATATCAGCGCAGTCATATTAAGTGTAAAAAAAGAAAAATTTAAAGAATTCAAACAGAGAATCATCGCATTCAGAGAAGAGCTTTTGAAAATTGCCTGTGAGGAGAAAGATCCGGATCAGGTTATACAAATAAATATACAGGCTTTTCCTTTAACAAAATAAACCGAAGGAGGGAGAGATGTCCCTTAATAAAAAATGGTTTTCAATATTTTGTTTTGTATCTCTTTTTTTATTGTGTGCAATATTTTTAAACGGTTGCAATTCAGGGCCATTTGGGGGTGGTTCAAATGTTGGAAATCCCAGGGTTGCCACCTTTGAAAGCTGGAAAGAGCTTGAGAGCTACATTAAAAATGAATTTGCTGAAAGCGCTATCCCTTCTAATGTATATGGCGGGGCATATAAAGATATTGCCACAGCAACAGCAATCAGTAATTTTTCACCGGATATCTCTGTCGATGTATCCAGCTCAGGGTATTCTCACACCAACGCACAGGAAGCAGGTGTTAATGAATCTGATAAAATAATGACCGATGGCCAATATCTATATGTTTCAGGTGATAATGCTATACATATCGTAGATGCGGTACCGGCTGATAATATGAATATTATTAATACGATTAATGTGAATGGGGCTGTTGACTCTATTTACCTGTACAATGATATCCTCATTGTTCTTTATAATCCGGACGGAGACATTACCCATCTTGACTGGATAGGGCAGGATATTGGCTTTTTCTGGGGTATGGGCTTTCCATACTGGATGCCGGTTAACAGAAAGACAGGCGTTTTAATAATGGATGTATCAGATCCCTTATCTACTGAAAGAATCACTGAATGGACATTTGATGGCTGGATGGTCTCATCCCGTCTCATAAATGGAAGGCTCCACATCATACAGCAGTTTTTACCCGATCTGCCTCAGCTTCAAACGACATATGATGGAAATGCAACAGGAAGAGACACTGTCATTGCGGCTAACAGGCAGGCCATGGAATCCACCACACTTGAGGAGCTTATACCTTATTATCAGGCTATTGATGCAGAGGGAAATGTTGTCAATAATGCGCCTCTTATAACACCCGAGAATTTTTACCGCCCCTCAGATTCAAAAGGCGGAAGCATTACCAGTATAATAAGCCTCAACCTGAATAATCTATCCGGCGGCATTAAAAGCAAAGGGCTTATTGCCGATGCAAGTACAGTTTATGCGTCGGAAAAGGCCTTGTATATTGCAGCTTCAAAATGGAATTCCGAGACATATGACATCAGGAATGATGCCTATTACAGGACATACCTGTACAAATTCTCCATTGTAAGCGAAAACGTGATATTTGAAGGTATGGGAGAGGCAAAAGGAAGGATACTGAATCAGTTCTCTCTTGGCGAATACAATGATGTACTCAGGATCGCTACAAGCACCGGCGGATGGGGTGAAACCCTTAATAGCAATATATATTGTTTTAATGATACAGGTAACGATCTTAAGGTAGCGGGAAAATTAGAAGGCCTTGCCCCTGGTGAAGATATCTATGCAGCCCGCTTCATTGGTACCAGAGGTTTTCTTGTAACCTTTGAAAATACTGACCCTCTTTTTACTATTGATTTGACTGAT
>CAZXUA010000050.1:0-26260 GCA_964643755.1 uncultured Desulfatiglans sp.
ATTGCGGTTTTATAGGTCATGCGTGGGAAGGGCCGTGGAAGCGTAATATTTCCAATGGCGAATATCCTTACAATAAGCTCCTCAATGAGCTCATAAATGAATTCCTCATCTATAAATGATGCCTCCAGGTCAAGCTGCGTGAACTCGGGCTGGCGGTTTGGTCTTAAGTCCTCATCCCTGAAACAGCGCGCTACCTGAAAATACCTGTCCATACCGCTCATCATAAGAAGTTGCTTGAAGAGCTGGGGAGACTGGGGCAGGGCATAGAATTTTCCCTGATGTACACGGCTCGGCACAAGATAGTCCCTTGCCCCTTCAGGCGTGCTGCGTGTAAGAAAGGGTGTTTCTATCTCACAGAAATGTCTTTCATCAAGAAAGCCCCTTATGCATTTTAATATCTCATACCTTTTTATAAAGAGATGCTGCATTGAAGGGCGCCGTAAATCAAGGTATCTGTACTGAAGGCGGAGATCTTCATCAACATTCTCCGGCCCGCCAGATATTTCCTCGTTAAGCACCATTGCCTTTTCGGAAATAGTGAATGGAAGCGGCTTTGAAGTGGATAATATCTTTATATCTGTTGCCTCCACCTCTATTGTGCCGGTCTTTATATTGGGGTTTTCTGTACCTTTTTCTCTTGAGGTTACCCTGCCTCTTATCTCGACAACATACTCTTCTTTTAATGATGCAGCGATGTCATAGCAGTTTTTATTTTTCTCTATGGAAAAAACTACCTGAACGATCCCCCTTATATCCCTCAGGTGAATAAACAGCACATTGCCGTGGTCACGTATGGCATCTACCCACCCCAGAAGCAGGATATCTTTTCCTGTGAAAGATTGTGTGACATCTCCGCAATATATTCTTTGTTTCCAGTTCATAATTACATACCTTGTCTGTTTTATCTTTTACTCCCTGAAAAGGAGTAGGAGTTTAACATAATTTAAGCCAGAAAACATAGCCTATAGTTTTTATATTATCAAGGTTAACTTGCTATCTTATAAAGGTTTTTAAAAATTATGCTATCAGGAATTTACATAAAGCTTTTTGTGTTTAACATATATGTAAAATTTATATTAGAAAAAAATTGACAAAGATGTAACCCTCTGTTACTTTAATACCCGTACAAAGAAGTACGTTTTATAAAATCAAAGATGACAAAGACGTCGTATTCACCTTGAAGGTGCGGCGTCTTTTTTTTTTGCCTGAAAAGGCAGGGTTGAAAAAGAGATTTTAAAACCGGTAAGAAAGGATTAAGATATGGAAAAGCATAATAACTGTAATATCGCCATCTTCTACTGCCGTAACGTCCCTGAAAGTGATGAAAACAGCAGGATCAGGCTGGAAAAGGAGTATGGCAGTTCCATAAGGTTTTTTCCAGTGGTATGCAGCGGGAGGATGGATATCCTGCATCTTATGAAGGCGCTTGAGACCTTTGCTGACGCTGCCTTTATAATCACATGCCCTGAAGGCGCATGTCGTTATTTTGAGGGGAATATAAGGGCGGTAAAAAGGGTAGAAATGGCCAGGAAGATAATAGAAACAATAGGGCTTGAGAAGGAGCGTATCGGCATAATTATAGGTTCTAAAAATGCGCCCAGAACCCTTGAGGATCAGGTAAAGGCCATATTGGATCAGGTAAAGGGGCTTGCGCCTTCACCTGTTCATGTGCCGGTAAAGGCGGTCGTAAATGGTTAATACAGGGCAATGGGATAAAGAATATCCCGGTTTCATTAGGATGTAATTGATCAGTTATTGTTAATTTTGATTATTTAAAATAACCCGGAGAGAGAAATGATAACGGCAGAACAGAAACCTGTTGATGAGATACGGCGGATGATTGCCCCATTCAGGCGTATCCTAGTGGTCGGATGTGGCTCCTGTGTTGCAGAATGTGCAGCCGGAGGGGAAAAGGAGACAGCACTTCTTGCATCTGCCCTGCGCATGGCAGCTAAAATGAACAGGGAAGAAAAGATAATTGATGAGGTAACACTGGAGAGGCAGTGCATTAAAGAGTTTGTGCTGAAACTTGATGATTATACAGCAAAATATGATGTTTTTCTTTCACTTGGATGCGGTGCAGGTGTGCAGGCAATTGCCAATATATATCCGGAAATACCTGTCGCCCCGGCCCTTAATACGGAATTTCTTGGAGAGACCAGGGATCAGGGGCTGTGGATGGAAAACTGTCAGGGGTGCGGTGACTGCATGCTCTTTGATTTCGGGGGGATATGCCCTATTGCAAGGTGCGCGAAACAGCTTTTTAACGGGCCTTGCGGCGGCTCAAAAAATGGGGTCTGTGAAGTAAACCCTGAAATCCCATGCGCATGGCAGGAGATAGTTGAGAGGTTTTCAGCATCTAATGCCCTTGAAAAGCTTGAGGCGATTTATCCGCCAAAGGACTGGTCAAAAAAACATGGCAACGGGCCCAGGAAGATAGTGAGGGAGGATCAGCAAAAGTGACAGTGAAAAGCAATCTGAAAAGGGTTCTTGAAGAGGGTAAATTTGCAGTGACCGCTGAATGCGGCCCGCCAAAGGGGGCAGACCCTGATGTGATAATGCAAAAGGCTGCCCTTTTAAAAGGCATAGTTGATGCGGTAAATGTAACCGATAACCAGACCGCTATTGTCAGGATGTCAAGCCTTGCTGCATGCAGCCTGCTAATTAAGGCAGGCATTGATACGGTCTTTCAGGCGGTGGTAAGGGACAGAAACAGGATAGCGCTTCAGTCCGATATCATTGGCGCTGCGGCCATTGGCATTAATAATGTCCTGTGTCTATCCGGGGATCATCAGATATTTGGCAATGAACCCCAGGCAATGGGAGTTTTTGATCTGGACTCCATTCAGTTTATGAATGCGGTGAGAAATATGAGGGATAAAGGTCAACTGATTGGTGGCGATAAACTCACAAAATCGCCTCATATCTTTATAGGCGCAGCAGAAAATCCCTTTGCTGACCCCCTTGAATTCAGGGTAATAAGGCTTGCCAAAAAGATAGCAGCCGGGGCTGATTTTATACAGACACAGTGCATCTACAATATGGAAAGGTTTGAAAAGTGGCTTGAAATGGTAAGAGACAGGGGGCTAACCGAAAAGGTGTACATACTTGGCGGGGTCTCGCCCCTTAAATCAGCCGGCATGGCAAAGTACATGAACAGCAATGTGGCTGGCATTGATATTCCTGAATCCATAATAAAAAGGATGGAAGGCGCCCCTAAAGAAAAACAGAAGGAAGAGGGGCTTAAAATCTGTGTTGAGACCATTCAGAGGCTTAAGGAACTTAAAGGCATAAAAGGGATTCATATAATGGCCATTGAGTGGGAAGAGGCGGTTAGCGAAATTGTTAAGAGTGCAGGGCTTTCGCCAAGACCTTAAAAAATCCGGAGAATAAAAGATTGCCGTCAAAATATGTTATTCATACTAAGCAGATTGATCACCGGTTTGAACCTCTAACCAGGTCAGGTGTTATCGCCTGGGAAGAGGGGTGCCTCAAGTGCCCTGTCTGCGTTAAAAAGGAGTGTGTCTATGGTGTCTATGATAAGAGGCAGCTTAATCCAGGGCAGATGATCGACTCCATAGATAATAAGTGCATGAACTGCCTAAGGTGTGTGCAGAACTGCCCGAAACAGCTTATACAAAAATCGATAAACCCGCTCTTTAAGGAGATGGGCGATACCCACTGGACACCCGATATAATCGCCCGCTTATGGTACCAGGGTGAGACCGGCAAGATACCAGTGTCAGGTGCAGGTTACCCCGGCCCCTTTTCAGGCCCAGGGTTTGACTCCATGTGGACAGATATGTCCGAGATAGTGCGCCCGACCAGGGATGGTATTCATGGCAGGGAATATATAAGCACAGGGGTAGATATAGGCAGGACCTCCAGAAACCTTCTCTTTGATAAAGAGGGCAGGATGGTAAAAAATGGATCTGCCATAATGGATATCCCTATACCTGTCATAATGAGGGTGCCTGATTTTGGCGCTATCAGCGATAACACGATCAGGGGATGGATATCTGCTGCAAAGAGGCTTGAGACACTCTTGGCCATCCCTGTAAAAAGGATCGTGCCCGATTTTTTAAAACTGAGCGCACATATTATACCTGTTATCTCTTCAACGGATATTGATGGGCTTAAAGGGGATGAGCATGCAAGGATGGTGGAATATATATGGGATGGAAAGGGGCTGAATAACCTTAAAAAGATAAAGGAGCTATTCCCTTTAGCCCTTATCTCTGTAAGGCTCCCCCTTTACGGGGATTTTGAAAAAAAGGCCATGCATATCTTTGAAGCAGGGTGCCCGATCATTCATCTTGAAGGCAGTTATAACGGCAGGGTTAAGGATAATGGCTCCATATATATGAAGGATGCAATTAGAAAGATACATCTTGCCTTTGTAGAGAAGGGTGTGCGTGATGAGATGACGCTGCTGGCCTCAGGCGGGTTTTCAATGGCCGAGCATGTCGCAAAGTCAATACTCTGCGGCGTAGATGCGGTATATGTGGATTTTCCAATATTGATAGCGCTTGAATGCCGTATGTGTCACAGGTGCGAGCAGGGCATTCCATGCCCGGTTCAAATAGATAATGCCCCCATAAAATGGGTGGCTGCAAGAACGATCAATATTATCGGGGCCTGGCATAATCAGCTTCTTGAAGTGATGGGTGCAATGGGAATCAGGGATATCAGAAGGCTTCGGGGCGAGGTTGGAAGGGCCATGTTTTTTGAAGAGCTTGATAAAAACATTTTCGGCTCATTAAACAGGGTTGAGGAGGGGTTTGAGCTTGAGTGATAAGAGTAAATTTCATTTGCCTGAGGTTGTGAGAACCCCGTCCCGTTTCAGGAATGCAATTGGCAAATACCGGTTGAACCGCACCAGTGCATGCACCTCATGCGGAAGATGTGTGGAGATATGCCCTTATGGCGTGCATGTTGTAAAAAGGGGAAAGGTCTATGTTGATAACCATTACCTCTGTATTGGAAATGAGTGCCCTGATCCATGCACCTTGGCATGTCCGGTAAATGCACTTTCATATAGAAGAAACCCAACCTTTGATACAATGGGCGATTACAGGTGGACGCCTGATCTATTGGCAGCCACCTGGTATATGTCAGAATTTGGCTCAGTCCCAAAGGCAGGGCTTAATTACAGGACAGGTGACAGCGGCGGCGGTTTTGATAAATTAAGGATAAAGGTCAGAAAAGAGGGGATTTCTCTTGATCTCCCTGATGAGGATATTGATCTATCGGTTGAACTGAACCGGCGCGAGGACAATGCGCACAGGGTAAAGATAGAGGTGCCCTTTTACGGGGGCGGCATGTCATACGGCTCTGTAAGTGTAACCACAATCCTGAGCAGGATGAAGGCGGCAAAACTGCTTGGCACACTCTGCTGTACAGGCGAGGGGGGATATCCTGATGAGCTGAAACCCTATGATGATAATGTCATAACACAGGTGGCAACCGGACTTTTCGGCGTCAGGGAAGAGACTATCCAGCGCGTAAGGGTGGTGGAGTTCAAGTATGCCCAGGGGGCAAAACCGGGCTTGGGCGGGCATCTTCTGGCTGATAAGGTTACACCCGGCGTGGCAAGGATGCGCGAGGCTGTTGCGGGTTTTCCGCTTTTTTCACCCTTTCCCTTTCACAGTGTTTACTCGGTCGAAGATCACAAGAAACATGTGGACTGGATAAAGGCAATTAACCCAAAGGCACTCGTATCTGTAAAGGTCTCTACCCCCACTGATGTGGATATGGTGGCGGTCGGGAGCTATTATGCGGGTGCCCATATCATCCACCTTGATGGGAGTTACGGCGGCACAGGCGCTGCACCTGAGATAGCAAAAAAGAATATCGCCATGCCTATTGAGTATGCAGTTCCAAAGGTTCATCAGTTTTTAATTGATGAAGGGGTAAGGGAGAGTGTTACAGTAATAGCAAGCGGCGGAATAAGGACCCCCCATGATCTATTGAAGATTATAGCCCTGGGGGCAGACGCTGTATGTACCGGCACCTCCGATATGGTGGCCCTTGAATGTATCAGATGCCATAAGTGTGAAAGCGGCAGGGGATGCGCAAGGGGCATTGCAACAACCGATACGGAGCTGGTAGAGCTTATGAATCATGACTGGGGCACACAGAGGATAGTGAATATGTTCCTTGCCTGGAGAAAGGAAATAATACGGGTGCTGAAGCGGCTGGGCATGAAGAGTATAAAGGAACTGGTGGGAAGGAAGGATGTGCTGGTTCATCTGGACTACATTAATAAATAATTATAGGTAATGGGTAAGGGGTAATAGGTAGTAGAAAATAGAAACGAGGAAAGAGAAAAGAGAAAAACCTTTACCTCAATCCCTGAACCGTAAACCTGTATTTTACAGAGATAATATGTCATATAAACTTATAGATAACATAATTAAATCACGAAGAGAGCTTGTAAATGATCTTCCTTCAGATCATATCTTTGAGACTGAGGCTGAAGGCGGCTGCGGTGTAACCGGCTTTGCATGCAGTATCCCTGTGCGTGGAAAACATATCTTTGAGCCCTCAAAACAGATGCATAACAGGGGGAATGGCCGTGGTGGCGGTATTGCCGCAATGGGGTTTGACCACAGGATGCTTGGCGTATCGCCTGAAATCCTGAAAGAGAGCTATATACTCCAGATCGCTGTTCTTGAAGATGATGTTATAAGGGATCTGGAAAACAATTTTATAAAGCCCTTTTTCAATGTGGATTTTTCTGAAAAGATACCAAGGATAGATGACTACAGGGATGTGCCCGGTCTGCTTGTAAAGCCGCCTGATGTATGGAGATTCTTTATCAGGGTAAAACCTGCTGTCCTGAAGGAGTTCATGGAAAAAAACAGCCTTAACGCCATGACAGAGAGAGAGGCCGAAGATGAATTTGTTTATCAGAACAGCACCCGGATCAATTCAAAATATTATGATGCCACTGGCAGGCAGAGGGCATTTGTGCTCTCTCACGGACGTAACTTTTTTATCCTCAAGGTGGTCGGGTTTGCAGAAGAGGTGGTAAGATATTATCAACTGGATGATTTCAAGGCAAATATCTGGATTGCCCATCAGAGATACCCCACCAGGGGAAGGGTGTGGCACCCGGCAGGCGCCCACCCTTTTATAGGTATGAATGAGGCGCTTGTCCATAATGGCGATTTTGCAAATTACCACTCTGTGAGTGAGTACCTTAAACAGCGAAACATTTATCCGCGGTTTTTAACCGATACGGAGGTGTCGGCCCAGCTCTTTGATCTGTACAGCCGCACCTATGGTTATCCACTTGAGTATGTTATTGAGGCCCTTGCCCCGACAATGGAAAGGGACTTTGACAAACTGCCTTCTGAAAAACAGGAGATATACAGGGCCATACAGTCAGCCCACATACACGGCTCTCCTGACGGGCCATGGTTTTTTATCATTGCCAGGAATGATACAGAGAATAACAGGCTGCAACTCATAGGCATTACTGACACGGCCATGCTCAGGCCCCAGGTCTTTGCCCTGCATGAAGGGCAGGTTCAAATAGGGCTTATCTGTTCGGAACAGCAGGCGATCGATGCAACCCTTAAGAGCCTTTCTGATGAAGACCCGAGGATAGGGACTGTGGCAGACATATACTGGAACGCAAGGGGTGGAAGCCATACGGATGGAGGCTCTTTCATATTTAACCTTGATGAGATAAAGCCATTTTCAACCGAGCGTAACCTCACCTGTGTGGATAAATTCGGCCATGAAATAGTTGCTGAAAAGGAAAAGGTGCCATATCTTCCTGGGCGCGTCTATTACTCAATGGAGGAGGATAACAGGGAAAAGTTCAATGTATCAAGATTCTTTGAACTACAACAGCCTGAACTCCTGTTTGGGTATATCAAGGAAGGTATCCTGAAATGGGATTATGCAGACCTTATGGACTGCTTTAAAGAGCTCAAGAAATGGTCAAAAAAGAATGATGCGCACCTTGGTGTGGCCATAAATGCAATTACCAAACTGATAGATATGCGTTATCCTACCGGTGACAAAAAGCGTCGTTCACTGCTACAGATGATGAATCATACACTTGAGAATATTTTAAGGTCTCTGCCAAGCCTTGAAAACAGGGCTAGAAAAAGCTCCCACAGGCTGATTGACTGGGAGAGCAGGCCATTTTTCAGGGGGCCTGATTATGATGAAAAGGTGCTTGTCATAGATGCGGAACTTTTTCCGCCTGAGGGTGATGAGCGTGACAGCAGGCTCCTGACCGAGGCATATTTAAGGGGGTGGAGAAGGTTTATTGTGTTTGGCCTGAAGGGACAGCGCTTTCATGGATGCGGTCTTGGCCCTGATTCAGGCGGTGTGAAGATAGATATCTATGGCAATTCAGGGGACTACCTTGCCTCGGGTATTGACGGCCTCACTATAAGCGTGCACGGAAATGCCCAGGATCAGGTTGGGCAGATCATGAAGTCAGGCAAACTGGTCGTCTACGGCAATACCGGTCAGACATTCATGTACGGCGCAAAGGGCGGAGAGGTTTATATAATGGGTAATGCGGCAGGAAGGCCGCTCATAAATGCTGTGGGAAGACCAAGGGTTGTAATAAACGGCACATGCCTTGATTATCTTGCAGAATCCTTTATGGCAGGGGACCCCTATAATGGCGGTGGCTTTGTTGTCCTGAACGGGGTTGGTTTTGATGATGATGGCCGGGTTGTGCCATTTGAATCACCCTATCCGGGCTCAAATCTATTTTCTCTGGCCTCAGGCGGGGCCATATATGTGCGTGACCCTCACCGGACAATAGATAAGGAGCAGCTTAATGGTGGTGAGGTATATGATCTTGATGAAAAAGACTGGGAACTTATTCTTCCTTATCTAATGGAAAATGAGAGGCTCTTCGGGATATCCATAGAAAATGATCTTCTTAAGGTGAACGGGGAGAAAAAAAGCCCGTTTGAGGTATATTGCAGGGTCGCCCCCATAAAATCTGGAGGCTATGAAGAGGATGGTCTTGAAGAGTGGGGGGTATAACAAGGGGTTTTATCGGGTATTATCTGGCCTATTATTGCTGATGACGGATCATCAGGAACAATAGGCGCTAATTATGGCTGGCAGGTAAAGATTGAGTAGATATAAATTTTACAGGGCGTTTTCGTTTTCTTCACCGGTTCTGATCCTTATTGCCTTTTCAATGGGCAGTACAAAGATCTTGCCGTCGCCTATCTGGCCTGTATTTGCTGTCTTGATGATTGCATTAATAACATCCTGTACCATTGCTGTATCAACTACAACCTCAATTTTTATCTTTGGCATAAAGTCCACAGTGTATTCAGCGCCTCTGTATATCTCCTTGTGCCCCTTCTGGCGGCCAAATCCCTTGGCCTCGGAGATGGTCATGCCCATTATGCCCAGTTCCATTATTGCTTCCTTAACCTCTTCAAGCTTATATGGCTTTATTATTGCCTCGATCTTTTTCATTCTTTTTCTCCATTTCCTGTCTGTAATGGTCATTACCGGGGATCATTATCCGCAGCAAAAACAGGGGCTAAATCTATTAGCTGGAGCGCATAAATGTCAATAAAATTATTTATACTAACAATTAACCAATGCAGGTTATGCCTATTATGAAAGCTTTATTAGCACTGGAAGATGGCGCTATCTTTTATGGCCGCTCTTTCACAGGGGAAATTGAAACCGCCGGTGAGGTGGTTTTTAATACAAGCATGTCAGGGTATCAGGAGATCCTTACTGATCCCTCCTATTGCGGGCAGATTGTCACCATGACCTATCCGCTTATCGGTAACTATGGAATAAACCATGATGATATAGAATCGGTCAGGATACAGGTAAAGGCCCTGGTGGTTAAGGAATATCAGGAGATGCCCAGTAACTGGCGTTCAAAATCCACTCTTAAAAAATATCTGAATGATGCCAATATCCCCGGCATTGAGGGTATAGATACAAGGGCGCTTACAAGGCATATCCGTGAAAAGGGGGCAATGAGAGGCGCAATATCGACCAGCATTACTGATCCTGATGAACTTGTTGAAGTGGCAAGAAGCGCCCCTGATATGAGGGGGATGGATCTTGTAAAGTTTGTTACATGCAGGAGGCCTATGTTATGGCTCAAGGGCAAACCTGTTGAAATTGATGGCAGCCTTGATGATTTTATATGGCCTTGCGATAATGGCAAATGGCGTGTTGTTGCCATAGATTATGGGGTAAAATATAATATATTAAGGTCTCTTGAAAAGTATGACTGCAATATAATTATAGTTCCGGCAGATACTGATTCCGATACTATTAATAAACTCAAACCTGACGGCATATTCTTAAGCAATGGGCCTGGTGACCCTGCTGCTGTCACATATGCGATTGATACCATAAAAGATCAGTTCGGCAAAAGGCCTGTTTTTGGCATATGCCTTGGTCATCAGCTTATTGGTTTATCCCTGGGGGGCAGCACCTTTAAACTGAAGTTCGGACACAGGGGCGGTAATCAGCCTGTGCAGGACCTTATTACAGGGAAGGTTGATATCACCTCCCAGAATCACGGCTTCTGTGTTGATATGGATTCGCTTAAAGACCCTGACATTGAGATCAGCCATATTAATCTGAATGACAATACTGTTGAGGGGCTATTCCACAAAAAGATACCGCTCTTTTCTGTGCAGTATCACCCGGAGGCATCGCCCGGCCCCCATGATGCGGATTACCTCTTTGAGAGATTTGTAAAAATGATGGAAAACTCCCATGCCTAAAAGAACAGACATAAAAAAGATATTGATTA
Organism: uncultured Desulfatiglans sp.; assembly: GCA_964643755.1. GTDB lineage: Bacteria > Desulfobacterota > DSM-4660 > Desulfatiglandales > HGW-15 > JAAZBV01. The sequence goes on from CAZXUA010000050.1 coordinate 10,784, forward strand.
TAGGTTCAGGCCCTATTGTTATAGGTCAGGCCTGCGAATTTGACTACAGCGGCACCCAGGCCTGCAAGGCGCTTAAGGAAGAGGGTTATGAGGTTGTGCTTATTAACAGCAACCCTGCAACCATTATGACTGACCCTGAAACAGCGCACCGCACCTATATCGAACCTATTACGCCTGAGATAGTTATTAAAATCCTGGAGAAAGAGAGACCACAGGCGATCCTCCCCACCCTTGGCGGGCAGACAGGTCTTAACACTGCTGTCAAGGTGGCTGAAACAGGCATATTTGAAAGGCTCGGGATTGAGCTTATCGGAGCCTCCATACCTGTCATCCAGAAGGCAGAAGACCGTGAGAAGTTCAGGGATGCAATGCAAAAGATAGACCTGAGGGTGCCTAAAAATGGCATTGTCAGAAACATGGATCAGGCAAGGGAGGTTGCAGAGAGAATCGGATACCCGCTTATCATCAGGGCCAGCTTCACCCTTGGCGGAATAGGCAGCGGTATAGCCTACAACCGCGAAGAGATGGAGAGCATTGCAAGCAGCGGCCTTGAGGCTAGCATGATATCCGAGATTATTATTGAGGAATCCCTCATCGGCTGGAAGGAGTATGAGCTAGAGGTGATGAGAGACTTCAAGGACAATGTGGTTATTATATGCTCCATAGAAAACTTTGACCCGATGGGTGTTCATACAGGTGACAGCATTACTGTTGCCCCTGCCCAGACCCTTACGGATCGTGAATATCAGATGATGCGCGATGCTGCCATAGGTATTATACGCGAAATAGGGGTACAGACAGGGGGATCAAATATACAGTTTGCCATACACCCAAAAACAGGAGAGATGGTTGTTATTGAGATGAACCCGAGGGTTTCAAGAAGTTCTGCCCTGGCCTCAAAGGCAACAGGCTTTCCTATTGCAAAGATTGCAGCCAAGCTTGCTGTCGGGTACACCCTGGATGAACTTGCCAATGATATCACGCGTGAGACCCGCGCAGCCTTTGAGCCAACCATTGACTACTGTGTTGTAAAGATACCCAGATTTACATTTGAAAAGTTTCCGGGCGCTGTAGACAGTCTCACCACTTCAATGAAATCGGTCGGCGAAACCATGGCCATAGGAAGGACATTCAAGGAGTCACTTCAAAAGGCAATAAGATCACTTGAGACAGGGCGATTTGGATTAGGGTCTGACACACCTGGGCCAGAGATTGAGTATGACCTGCATGAGATTGAAGAGGGGCTCATAAACCCGAATTCCAGAAGACTCTTTTTCATACGTGAGGCATTTAAGAAAAATCTGACAATAGAGAGGATCAACGAGCTCTCTGCAATTGATCCCTGGTTTCTGTTCAACATAAAACAGATCTATGAGATGGAAATGAAACTTAGGGGTATGGCAGAAGGCAATATCGATCCCATGGATTTCACACCTGAATTTTTAAAAGAGATAAAGGAGTACGGTTTCTCAGATGTACAGCTCGGCATGATCTTTAACAGAACAGAGGATGAGATAAGGGAGATAAGAAAGATAAAGGGTATTGAGCCTGTATATAAACTTGTGGATACATGCGCTGCAGAGTTTGAGGCATATACCCCCTATTACTACTCTACCTATGAGCAGGAAAATGAGATAAGGAAGACTAATAAAAGAAAGGTGATAATTCTTGGTGGCGGCCCAAACAGGATAGGGCAGGGTATTGAGTTTGACTACTGCTGCGTGCAGGCCTCATTTGCCTTAAGAGAAATGGGCATAGAGAGCATCATGGTCAACAGCAACCCTGAAACAGTGAGCACAGATTATGACACATCTGACAAGCTCTATTTTGAGCCCCTTACAAAAGAGGATGTCTTAAACATTATAGATCAGGAGAAACCGGAAGGTGTTATTGTCCAGTTCGGCGGGCAGACACCCCTTAATATTGCAGTGCCCCTTGCCAGTGCGGGTGTTAAGATTCTCGGCACAAGCCCTGACAGCATAGACAGGGCAGAGGACAGGGAAAGGTTTCAGCTACTTATTAATAAGCTCAATATACGTCAGCCACAGAATGGCATTGCCACCAACAGGGATCAGGCAATAAAGATCGCAGAGGAGATAGGTTACCCGGTTATTGTAAGGCCATCATTTGTTCTGGGCGGCAGGGCCATGAAAATCGTTTATGACAGAGGTGATCTTCAGTATTACATGGAGACAGCCGTAAAGGTATCGCCCGGAAAGCCTGTTCTTATTGATAAATTCCTTGATCACACCACAGAGATAGATGTAGATGCCATATCCGATGGTGTTGATACGGTGATTGGCGGTATAATGGAACATATTGAAGAGGCTGGCGTACACTCCGGTGACAGCGCATGCGTGCTCCCTTCAATATCACTCGCGCCTGAAATAATTGATCAGATCAGGTCTCATACAAAGGCAATTGCAAAGGAGCTGAATGTAATCGGTCTTATGAATATCCAGTATGCTGTAAAGGATTGTATTATTTATATGCTTGAGGTCAATCCGCGCGCCTCAAGAACCGTACCATTTGTAAGCAAGGCAACAGGCGTTTCCCTCGCTAAGCTTGCAACAAAGGTGATAATGGGGTGCACATTAAAGGAGCTGGGTTTTACTGAAGAGATTATGCCTGTTCATGTCTCATGCAAGGAGTCGGTATTCCCGTTTACAAGGTTCCAGGGTGTTGACACAATACTTGGCCCTGAGATGAAATCCACAGGTGAGGTGATGGGCATAGACACCTCATTTGAAATGGCCTATGCCAAGTCGCAGCTTGCAGCCGGCCAAAAGCTCCCTATGTCAGGCACTGTATTTGTGAGCGTGAAGGATTTGGATAAGAAGGATGTGTTAAGGTCTGTATCCATTCTAAGTCAGACCGGTTTTAATATTGTTGCAACAAGGGGCACAGCAGCCTACCTGAGGGAAAATGGCATTCCTGTAAAGGATGTTAACAAGGTAAGTGAAGGCAGGCCCCATATTGTGGATATGATAAAGAATGGCGAGATCAGCCTTGTCATTAATACCACGAACAACAAAAAGGCCATATCAGAGTCTTTCCCTATAAGAAGAAGCGCACTTGTCCTTGGCATACCCTATACAACAACAATCGCAGGGGCTGTTGCAACTGCCCTTGCAATAAAAAAGATGGTTGAAGGCAGAATCGATGTAAAGACCATTCAGGAGTATCATAATTTTTAGTAAAGAGCTGAAAATGGAATGCTATTGTAATCAAATAATAGAAAGTGGTGACAGGCCAAAGGATGAATGCGGCATATTTGCCATTTATCACCATGAAGATGCGGCTAAGCTGACCTATTTTGGTTTATATGCACAGCAGCATAGGGGGCAGGAGAGCGCCGGGATAGTGGTATCGGACGGCAAAAATATTGTTGAACATAAGGCTATGGGCCTGGTGCCTGATATATTTAATGACAAGATACTTAATGAACTGAAAGGAAATATCGCCCTCGGACATGTGAGGTATTCCACGACAGGCTCTTCACTTCTTGCCAATGCTCAGCCATTCAGGATTAAGCATGGTGGCAAGTGCATTGCAATGGCACATAATGGCAACCTTGTGAATGCCTTTGCTATCCGCAAGGATTTAGAGGATGATGGCTCTATATTCCAGACTACTATGGACAGCGAGGTTGTGCTTCACCTTGTGGCAAGATCCATGAAAAAAGGTCTTGAAAAGGCCCTGATTGATACCATGTGCAGGATAAAGGGCGCCTATTCACTGGTACTTATGACAGAGGATACCCTCATTGCCGTGCGCGACCCCAATGGTTTCAGGCCCCTGTGCCTTGCAAGGCTGAATGGAGGCTATGTTATTGCATCAGAGACATGCGCCCTTGATCTGGTACAGGCAGAATATATAAGGGATGTTGAACCTGGAGAGATAATAATCATCAACAGGGATGGGTTAAGGAGCATAAGGGCCATTGCCCCTCAAAGAAAGGCACACTGTATTTTCGAGCTTATCTATTTTGCAAGGCCTGACAGCTCTGTCTTTGGACAGAATGTATACATGTTCCGGAAAAAACAGGGGCAGCTTCTGGCAGAAGAGTTTCATGTGGATGCTGATCTGGTAATGCCATTTCCTGATTCAGGTAATTATGCTGCAATTGGCTTTGCTCAGGCATCGACCATACCGCTTGAAATGGGTGTTATCAGGAACCACTATATCGGCAGGACATTTATCCAGCCATCGCAATCAATGCGCGACTTTGGGGTCAAGGTAAAGCTTAATCCTGTAAAGGAGCTGTTCAATGGGAAAAGGGTGTTGATTATAGAAGATTCAATCATAAGGGGAACAACATCTAAAACCAGGATAGAGACCCTGCGCAAGATAGGGGCAAAGGAGATACATATGCTTGTGTCATGCCCGCCCCACAGATTTCCATGCCATTACGGGATAGACTTTTCAACAAAGGGAGAGCTTATAGCAGCACAGAAGTCTGTTGATGAGATAAGAGATTTTATAGGGCTTGATAGTTTAGGGTACCTGAGCATAGATAACCTTGTAAAGGCGACAAGCATACCAAGAACAGACCTCTGCCTTGCATGCTTTGATGGCGATTATCCTGTGCCTGTTGATGAAGATACGGGCAAATTTTCTCTGGAATAAAAAGAGACGCCCGACCGGGCGTCTCAGCACATGGCTTAAGGTTTGTATATGATTGCGCCGCTCTTCTGATCGCGCGAGAAGTGAATCAGATAATCCCACGCCATACTGGCGTACTGGGGATACAGGGCATGAATCAGATCTGCCGTATAGTTGAGCGCCACTATAGGGACACCCTGCCTGTTATTCAGATACCATACGAAGTTTTTGTATTCATCATTCAACAAGGTCTCTGACCAGCTATCGGCCCGAAATCCGCATTTTGGGTATGCTTTAAAGTCATAGGTGATCTGGTTCATATTATTAAAAACTAAAAATTTATTGAGTAACACCTGAGAATTTTCTGAAAGGCTGCCATCTTCCGGGTTAATGTTGGGCTCAAGGTCATGGGCGCTGGTTAAATACATGAATGGCAGATCTGTATCTTTGAACTTATTCTCCATCTGGTCTGTAAATTTGAACATAGCGCCTGCCATGTCCACAACCGCTGCCAGCATCCTTGGGTGGCTGGTTGATATGGTAAGGGTCGCCCCCCCGCCCATTGAATAGCCTGAGGCATATATGCGTGAGGCATCAATAGCAGGATAGCTCTTCATCATGTAATTGGCAAGTGCAGCTATTGAATCTCCAAGCACAGCCTGATCAGAATAGAGACCCTGATGTTCCGGGGCTACTATGATAAACCGCTTCTGGCGCGCCATCTCCAGCCAGCCCACCTCCTCAACAAAGGCCTGAGGATCATCGCCGCCGCCATGCAGCGCTATTACAAGCGGAACCGTGCCGGGCGCGACCCTCTTTTGCAGTACCTCGCCTGGCACATATTCGTACCAGGTCTGAAGATACTCACCTGTCTTGCTTTTTATGCCGGAAAACCTCGCTTCCTGGTGCGGAAACACAGAAATCCCGTCCGGCGCCACGCCATTTGTAACCACGTTCCGCGCAGCCAGGGAATATGGCGCCTGGTCAAAATTATATCCCTGGTAGGGTGTGCCAGCGCTGTGCAAACCCTGTTTAACAACAGGGATTCGCATTGTCTTTGAGAAGATCCCGTCATAAACCTGCTTGATAATGGACGCTAAGTTTGGGTTTGCTTCCCTGCGGGTAATCACCTGCTGAAGAGGCAGGGCCTGATTGAAATAGGTGGTTGTGCCGGTGTCTCCCTTTACCGCATCGGTTTTGTTCGCGGTCCTGTACCTGGCCACAACATCATCAGTGGCGTTAACAAGACAGACAGGCAGAACGCTGGCCACCTTGCGTACCTCCTCCATCCTGCCGTTTATCATCAGAGCGCCCGCAATGCGGCTTGAGTAGTCAAAAGTGCTGGCAATATAGTTGTTGAAGAAGGTAGCTCCGCCATCAATAGCTATGACATAGATGAAGCCGAAGCCGCCGAAGTAGTCGCCGTCAGAATAGGTCGTGATTGCACCATTGGCCCTTATGGATGTCCCAAGTGAAAGCATGGCGGTCTGGAGTGCGTAGTAGTGTCTCTGGTCAATGGCTGTAAAACCTGATTTGGGGTCAGATGGTGTTATGAGCACCACACTGCCGATTGCAGTATCGATGATGTTGATCAGGCCGAGATCCTTCAGGTAGTTAAACGCGGCATCCTTGTTTTGGAAGGATTTATCGGCAAATACCAGGATGTTTGTGTTTAAGCGGTTGCCGCGACCGCTCCACAGGTTAGCCGACCGATACACATAGGTTGTTCCTTCGGGATAGCCGTCGAGTACAGGATGGGACTTATAGGTCACATTACCGGCTCCCTGTGAGGCGATGGCTGTGGGGCTGCTTGCTCGGGCCTCTTCAAGCGTCTCGAAGGTGGCCTTGTTCCCCAGTCTACTGGTGTAGTTCAGCGCGAAAACACCGGAGGTAAACGACAGGCTCACAATTAGCGCTAGCCAAGGAATAAATGACAATTGATTTTTTAACATAGGTAAATCTCCTTTTCTTGCCGACATGTTTGCCGGGGGCCTTTCAGCCAGGGTTTTGATATGGCTTTTTGGAAGAAAATATATCCCAGAATTACAATATGTTGTCAAGCTGCGATTGACACAAGATGTGTGTAAATGGCCCCTTGCAGACTGCTGTTGGTCAAAGACTTCCAATAATTATCATCGTTATCATAATGTTTGAGTTTTTTTGGTTGCCCAAATCTATTCTCTGCGAAGATGATCCTTATTAAATTATCAAGAATGAAGGTCTGATTCTGTTATTTTCATTGATTCCTTATTTCTCTTATCAGATAATCTTTATCCGCTGAACCAGACTTAAGAAAAATGTTTTAGACCAGATACTGAGATTATCAGGCTGCCTTACAAAAGGCGCTACCTCTTTTCTTACTTCATCAATGCTGATGCTATTTATCCGGTCAATCAGTAAATCCTTAAAAATTCTTTCAGTCAGCTTTTCTTCCTCTTGCCAGTCACCGGTCTGAACCATACGGGCCTCCAGGTATTTCAAATGAAGTTCAGGATGGTTGGCTGTGTACCATACAAGGTCATACCAGTCCCTGCCCTTTACACGGCTCTCCCAGTTCCTGAAGAGCACAGTATGCATTTTACCGGCAAAAAGGTCTGGCAGGATATAAACACGAACTGCAAAAGGGATTGGCTGCAATAGATAGCGTGTCTCTGTTTTAAAACCTAAAGGCGGATCAGTATCGATCTCAATTTTTATTTTTACTATTTTACCCTTTGGAACTGCATTGAGGATATCCTCTCCTGTTTCAAACAGAAGCATCTGTTTTCTTGTATCAGCCTTAAGAAAGGCTGACATTACAGGTGATTCATATGCCTTTTCTACCTTATCAAACTTGAGATCAAAGCCGAAGGCCTGTGCTTCTTTTATAATGTATTCCCCATATCCGGTCAGATCAAAATTCTCCGAGGTATTCAGCAAGGAAAAAACCATATCCTCAGAAAAGCGGTCAAGGCCATAAAGAATCCTCAGGGATGTACCTCCATAGAATGCCGCCTTCTCAAAAAATTTACCGCGCCATAGCCCAAGCAGTGCAATCTCCTGAAGTATCTCCCTGAGCGCATTTGTATAATCATTCATGCTCTGGCACCTGTATTTATCAAGCATACTCTTTAAAGCCTCATGCATTGCCGACCCCCTTTTTTTTCATGTTATTTTTCCGAATGAAACCGGTCAGGTTTTTAAGCTTCCTTGAGAAATATCGTGCTGCGATATCATCCAGTGCAACAGGATTCAAAGACAATAAATGCTCCATATCAACCCTGAGATCATTTTCAAGATAATCCATCAATCCCTTTTGTTTGCCTGCAGATGCCCCGCGATCGGAAATGATCTTGTCAGCCAGTGCCTTTTCAGGCGTTGCTATCAGGAAGGCTGTACCATCCTTAAGTTCTATTCTATCCATTCCGGTACTCAGGGCATAGACCGGTATCTGGCGATAGGTAAACATACCTGCCGGGGTCTGGAACCACCTTGATCTCCCGGTCGTTACAGATGTAACGGACTCCACCTTTTCAGGTATAAGCCCATAATACTGCAGGGCATACTCAAGGGATAGATATGAAGGTCCGTATATCAGGTTAGCCAGCAATTCCTTTGAATAGGGTCTTCTCCTGTATGCCTCACCAAAAACATACAGCCCTTTCTTGATCCTGATAATAACCCCTTTTCTTAATAGTTGAGTTATTTTCGCCCGCGGATTGGAGTAACCTTCGAGACAATCAATCAGGGTTTGATAATCAAATTCTTCCCCGTTTATCCTCTTCCTTAATACTTCTATCATAATACCATCATCTATAAAAATTTGGATGATGATATCAATTTATGCATAGTATGTCCATAATATATAGACATACTATGCATAAATATGCACTTTTATAACCTTATTGATATGAAGTTGATCTTCTTAACTTCAGGTTTCTTTGACCCGGCATTCCACTGTGAACACGGAAATCCATTTTTAATTTTGCACCTGACAGCCTTCAGGTTAAATAGCTTTTGCCTGACTTTCGAATAATCAGCATCGCCATATATGGAACAACATTGAAAACAATCCAGATGATTTTGTACAAACCAAGGAAGGAATAATAGGCCATGTTAAAAAATTCCCGGGAAACCTGGAATAACTTGCCCTGAGCAGGGTATGCCCAGTCAAGGCCTGGGACACCTATTATGAGCGAAAGACACAACAAGACCCCGTTTATAATGGTACACCACATGAAAAATGAGGTTACTTTTTGAATGCTCATGATAGCCCTCCTTTTGGTTTGTATTATTGAAGGTGAAAAACCAATTTTGTCTTAGTATATCATACCTATGGTTTTAAATTCTTTAGTATTGAATGATATTACCTCACCATTCTATGATATTACCAAGTTCCACTTCAACAGATAGCCGTGATAACTGTATGAATAAAACTAAATGCAGCAGCGGAAGGAGTGAGGTGCTACGTTACAATGGAAGCTGCTATACAGGAGGTGTTGATGGTCACAGGGCAAAGGGATGGAGAGTAAGAGACAGCAGGATTGAAGGGTTCTGGTGCGAAACCGGTCTCTCTGAGCACGGTGTCCATTTTTGGACAGGCAGCAGGGATACTGTGGTGGAGAAAAACAGATTCATTGACAATGCCAGGGCTGTTGGGTTCGGGCTCACTGAAAGCGGGGATGGCCGGACTTACAGTGATAATCCTTGCCCTGGTGCCAGCGGTTATGTGGACCATTTCGGAGGGATAATCAGAAACAATTTTATATTTGCCTCCAACCCTGCCCTTTTCGCATCGGAATCTGGTGCGGATACCGGGATTGCCCTGTGGCAGGCATGCAATTCAAAGGTGTACCATAACTCGCTTGCCTTTACTGAGACACCTTTCAGCGCAATTGAATATCGGTTCAGCAATACACAGGCTGATATCATGAACAATCTTACTACCCATAACATAATGCAAAGAAACAACGCCAGGGCGAATCTGGCGGGAAATCTACAACTCCAGCCTCTTACTCTTTTTGCTGATGGTATTTCAGGGGATCTTCATCTGAATAAAACAGCCACATCAGCCATTGACATGGGAGTCGAATTAGCAGAAGGGTGATGCGATGATGATATTGATGGTAATCCCAGACCAGGTGGAGCGGCAAGAGATACAGGCGCTGATTAACTTGTCAGCACAGTTAAGAAACAGAACAACATATCACCTCTTATGCTCTTGCTGGAGTAGTGTTGATGAACCGGATTTCCAGGTTTAAAAAAATTAATAAAATGAAAGATCAGTGTTCATCTGTGTAAATCCTTGTCCTGTGAATCCTGTTATCAACCTTCAACGATAAACCTCTTTACGATGCCCGACTTTTACAACTTATAATGTAAATTCCAGATCTTGAATGAAACAAATAATTCTATTTGCGACCTGGCGGATAGGATTTTTCTCCTGACCGGAAAGCTTTTTTCTGCCCCGCTGTTATGTTGGGTCATTCAATCAAAAAGAAACCCTGATGCAACCTGATTTCAGAAAATAACAGTGTTAATAATATAATGCAAGATGAAGGTAGAATATATAAAACCACAGGGTGTAGCATTCAAAAAGTGTTGCTTTTGGATTTCCATCCTCCATAGCAGTGCTACTGCAGAGGATGGACACTATTTAATTTGGATATTACACAGCCGGATTCTGCTGTTAATTATGTTGACATAAAGGCACACGGATACATATAATTCAGATAAAAAAGCGATATTCAGAAATTATACTTATCATTTCTTAACATATATCTTTTTCAAGTCTCAAAGATGCCCATCTGCTGTTTCATCGCCGTAAAAGGGCAGGAGGTGAATGGATGCATAGTTCGAATCATTACATTCCGGTATTAAAGACAATAATCATTTTCATTATGCTGTTCATGTCTCTTTCAATAAAACAGAAGGGGATAATCATGGCCGAAGAAACAAAGAGGGATATTAAGGTTTTTATTGATGATTCGGCAATCAGTCCAGGGTTGCCGGCTGAAGATTTATTGAGAGAAATTGCCATGAGGCTTATTAAAGATCACTTTGCCCATGATCTTTCCATGAGTTACAGCATACGCTTGGATATCAGCCTTATTGACCGGACAAAGGTCCAATATGAACTCAAGGCTATGTTCCTGTATCGGGAATCCTACACGGCTGTGTCCCATCGTATTGTTTTTTATATTTCAGGAAAAAACCCGCTCCCGCTCACTGTTGAATGAGGGAGCAGTAAAAAAGGATGTATGCCATGAAAAAGATACAAAGGATTAAGAGTGAAAGCATCGGTTTTCTTTTGTCATTAATGCTGCTTTTTGTAACGGTTCTTTTTACATCAGCGTTGAATATGTATGCCGCTGATGATATCAAGCCGGGTCAGAAGCTTATGCAGGGGGCTGTTAAGCTTGTTCTGCCCAATCAATTAAGGGCAATACAGCTTGTTCCAGGCAGACTTACCCTGCAGCAGGATGAACAGCAAAAGGTCGATATGGCCACACGTCAGCTGGTTAACCAGAATTTTAGTGCGGATATTGGCCGAAGCCTTTCAGTGCAGCCGCGTGTCACCATTATTGCGCGGGAAGGTGCAAAATTGCGCGCAGAGGCACTGGTGGTATTCTTGGCCAAAGACACTTATACAGCCAGGATATCCCGGCTGGAATATGAAATTGAGGGCGATAATACCATCTTAAAGAATCGCACCGATGATTTTGCCCCGAGTGTTCAAACCATTAAACCCTCTGTATCTGTGAGCCCAGCTGTGCAGAAACTGAAAAAGGATATGCTGATAGATCTCAAGATCACATTGCCTCAAGGGGTAGGCCCAAAGTCTCTTGCCAATACGCCCTGCCCTGAATTTCAAAGTGCTGTGGACAGCACCAATGCGGTTAATGCCATATTCGGTCAGGCATTTGGGGGGTTAAATACCGTTTTGATCGGACCCGCCAGCACTAAGACTGCAATAATGGATATTCTTAAAAACAGCACACGACTGTTGGCATGGAATAATATCGGGCATGGTAACCCCTCCAGCATTATACAGTGGAACCATGAGCCGATCTGGAATACCGATTTCAATTCCACCACAACCTTCAGCGGGGTATATAATTCAGTCATCCTGCTCAATTCCTGTAATGTATGCGCAAGCCCTTACAGCCTTAAGAATGCAATAAAGCAGCACAAACCGCGTACTTATATCGGCGGTTCCATCAGCCTGCCGGTTGGACGTTCTGAACTTGTTGATGTGGATTTCTGGAGAAAGAGCCTTCTTGAGGGAAAGGCCATGGGCGTAGCGCTTAATGAGGCCTCAGCGGCCCATGGATTAACAGGCGCATTCTGCCTTGACGGATATAATGGCACCTTTGCCACAGTTGAGGCTGCCAAGTTCACCGAGGACTGCATTCCCTTTAATCCCAACATAGTACAGGCACAGAAGGTAGGTTCAAATTGGAAGGTGGTAGCCGGTTCCATGTGGATGCTTGATTTTGGCGCAAATCAGGCTAATGCTCAGAAGGCAGTGGACATAATCAAACATTACAAGATGGATAAACAGTGTTTTGTTGGGAGGCCGGATGCCCCGATGATGTATTTCACAACCGGCGGCAGGTCGCCTCAGGGCGCATTTCCGGGCGAGGATGCAATTCCATTTAATCCTCTTAATATCTCGGCCAGCAAAATCAACGGGACATGGAAGGTTGTAGATGGCTCTCATTATATTTTAGATTTTGGACCAAAGGAAGCGGAGGCGCGAATTGCAGTGGACATAATAAGGTTCTATGGTTTCAATATGATCTGCTTTGTGGGGAGGCCCAATGCACCCATGACATATTTTAGAAAATAAAAATGGCCACACCAATACAGATAGAAACCAGAAAACTATTCTTTATGGTGATGCTTCTCTTTATGCAGTTATCTGCACATGGAGAAGCATCCCGGAATCTCTATATAATAGAACGCGATACGCTTCAGACCCGCAATTTTATTCCCATTATCAATCATGAGATATATCTTGTAAACCGCGGAGGCGTACCATTGGAATTTTCCCTTATTTCTCCAGTTCCAAAGGGAAAATACATAAAAGGGGATTTTTACCCTGCCTTTCTGGAAGACTCCCTGCTTATGGATCCTGTCTTTTCTCCTGAGGAACTCTCACCCTTGATAACCGGGTATCTTGCAATACCTGAAACCTATATAAAGGGTGATGATGCCTCTTTTATCTGGAAAAAGGTTAATCTGCCGGAAGGAGAGGCATTAATAGCCCAGTATGACAACTATTTTGATGAACCGTCTGCCTATTTTACAAATGAAGGCCTTGAGGTTGTCGGGCTTGCCGTGCATACCACCTATTCGCTGGAAGAGCAGGGAACAGGGCATAACTATCTTTTTAAATACGAGATACAAAATAAGAATAAAGTTCCTGTGGAGGAATTCCTTTTTGAAACCTTTGTGCCTGTGATAGTCCATATGGATCAACGGGAGGCCACTCTTATCTCCCTGACCGAATTGGCCGGTTCACCGGAAATAGCGCCCGGCAAGGTCACCAGGGCTGATGGATACGGGCGTGCAGCAACAGGCGTTTCTGCTGATATCTGGGCTCCCAAGCTTGCTCCGGGTGAAAAAAAGATATTTTTTATAAGACTCAGCGGCTTTACCCCTTCAGGCCTAAAGGATTCTATCTGGCCGGTGATTATTCTGAGGGGCCGCCTTTGCGTGAAACCAATCTGGCCCCAGACGATTATTAATGGGGTTTCCGCTGATAATATAGAAAGATTTTATTATGTTTCCTATAATCTTGTGATGCGTGACAGTAAGATGATCTCTGTATCCGACGGGCGAATGAAGGTCATCCCATCAAAATAAAAATTATTTTTCATACAAAAGGCATAGATCAATTTACCCATGTCCCGTCATAAATGAGCTGCCCCGGGTCTTCCTGTGAGCAGCTCTTGGGCGCGGTATCGCTGGACTTCCTTCATCCTTTTCGCTATAATTATGCAAAAACATTTTACTTTTTCAGGATAGCCGGAGGTACAGCCAATGAAAAAAATATTACTGTTTTTGCTCGCCGGAATGTTAGTGCCTTCCATTTATGGATGTTCCGGTGACAACGGCGGGAATGTTTCCGATATAGAAACCCCCGGCGGGCAAAGCAATGCGGACAGTGATACTGACATTGATACTGATGGTGATTCCGACTCTGACAGTGATTTAGATAATGTCTGCAATTCCGGTACACCTGTTCTGGATAACCATCCGCCACCAGCAAGCGACTATAGAGAAGAGGTCGGCGGGGTCTATTTTGATATGATATACATACCGGGTGGCACATTTACTTTAGGGTGTGAAGGTAATAGCTGCCCTCCTGATACAAACCCCGTGCCGGGCGTGACTGTCAGCAGCTATCATATTGCCAAAAAGCAGGTGACAGCGGCTTTATGGGAAGCCGTTATGGGTGAGAGTCCGGGTAGTTTTTTCAGTATAACCTGGTATGACGCCATGAGATTCGCCTGCGAGTTAAGCCATCAGACAGGCAGGGCGTATCGTATGATGACCGAGGCCGAGTTTGAGTACGCTGCAAAAAATTACCTGAGCCTTTTGGATGATATAGGCGAAAACTCAATGAACGGCGAAGAATGGGCATATAACTCCTGGGATATTTCCCATTCGGGCGGGACTGATCCAGTAGGGCCAAATAGCGGAAAACATACCCAGAAAACGAGGCGCGATATTGCGGGAAGTGTCGACAACATAACAGGGCGCCTTATCCGTTCAATCGACGGCATAGGCCCCCAGTTGCGCATGGTCGTCTCGAATAAGACGGAATACCCGCCGGGTTATGTTCCTCCGTGTGAACTCTGCCCCCCGGTACCGCCCGAAGAACCTGAAAATTCTTACCGCGACCCGCGGTGGATCACAGGAAGTGATGCCCATTGGAAAGAGGGGGCGATAAAGATAGGTAATTTTGATCTCAGGGTCTGGGGGGACGGTACAGCAGTATTAAATGGCACAAGCGGTCAGTGGTTCACTTCAAATAACATCGCCTTAGTGTTTGTTCCGGTTTCAGGCTCTATCAAAAAATTTGCCTATATCTGGCTCGATAAGACACAGGGGACGCTCATTTCGGACAATGGTTTCAGCGGCGGATACATCGGGAGGATAGAGAAGGAGTCGGAGAGCGGCACCAAGCCTACAATACCCGGCTTAAAGAGCGGTGCGGAATTAGCCGCAGCGGCGGGGGATGACTACAGAATGGTTGACATGGTAAATATCCCAGAGTGGGCTAAAGAACAGGATCAGAGGCTGATCGACGGGCCGGGCCAGTGCTGGTTCCAGGACAACACTAGCGTCGGCGGTTTGCACCACTACAGAAAGGACATAGATGCTGACGAATTTAGGTTCACTGTTAATCAGGGGCAAATGACCATGCTCGCCAACGGCAACTGGTTTACAGTCAACAACACATTCCTGCGAATTACGCACCCTGGCGGATATACAACCGATTACCTGTACGCCTTATCCCCGGATGGATTCTTTTTCCACAACTCATACCAGGCTTATGAGCGCGCTGACTTCAGGTTGTTCCGGAAAAAGTCCAACAGTGATGTTTTCCCTGTTAGCTGCGGTAGCCACTGTGATGAAGAGATTCCAAAGGGTCAAGGTCCCTCGATCTATTTCTATATAGGAGGCGGCAAATCTACCTATGTACCGGCACAGTGCCCGGCTGGGGGTTGTTACTAGATATCCGTGTAACGTGGGAAGCTTTGAGGTTATTGGGTTTAAATGCAAGGCCTTGTTGCTTTCGGTTTGATCTAATGCCATTACCTTATCCCAAGTTCGACAAGAAAAATAAGAAGCTGCAATAAAAACAGCATGTTATGCAAA